>CAZGMU010000014.1:0-3211 GCA_964526975.1 uncultured Planctomycetaceae bacterium | reverse complement strand
CGATGGCGCTGGCGGTGGTTCCGGCCGCGCTGTTTGCGTTTTATGTCGGCGGCTCGTTCGGGCGGCCGATGTTCGTGTTTCTTCTGCTTGTCATGTTCCTGCTCGCCACGACCGAACTTGGCACCGATAGCTGGATTCAAGACATCATCGGGGCAGTCCTCAACAACCCAACCAAGGGAACTTGGTTCTTTATCTATACCGCCAGCATCATGTTCGTGCTGCGATTTTTCGCGGGTCCCATCGTTCACAAGATTTCGCCTCTGGGGCTACTTGCCGTGTGTGCTGCCATGGCCGCCGTTGGCCTTTATTGGCTCGGTAATGCCGGCACTAGCTTGGCCATGTTGTTCGCCGCCGCCACGCTCTACGGCGTCGCCAAAACGTTCTTCTGGCCAACGACCCTGGGCACCGTTTCGGAACAGTACCCACGCGGCGGCGCGCTGCTTCTGAACGCGATGGCAGGCGTCGGCATGATCGCCGTCGGCACTATTGGCGGTCCCGCCATCGGCACGCTTCAAGATGTGGGTTTCAATCGCCTATTGGCCGAAAAAGCGCCCGAGATTCACGCTAAGCTCGCTGCTGAAAAGAGCGGCCTCTTTTCCAACTATCAATTCGTCGATCGATCACGCATTGCTACGGCCGACCTCACGGAAGAACAAAAAACGCAACTTACCGAGTTGGAAACCCAAACCAAGCAGCACGCTCTCGCAAAAATTGCCACGCTGCCCGCAATCATGTGCGTTTGCTACTTGATCCTGATCGCTTACTTCCAAACCAAGGGCGGCTACCAGGCTCAGGTTCTCACGGGCCATGCGGCCGAGGACGAAAAATTCACCGGCGGCATCCCGGGAGCGATAGAAGGATGACTCTTAACGGTTTCCTACCGGGAAAGAAAAAAGATAGGCGGCTTCATCGAAGCCTCAGGAGCGATTTCCACGAGTTGCCCACCACTCGGCTGCGACGAGTTGTGGAAAAACGACTAAGTCTTGCGCATATCGGCCAGCCAGCCGCCGCGGATCGGTGAGTAGACGGAACAGCCATTCCATTCGCACCGCGCGAACCCACCGCGGCGCGCGTGTTTGAACACCGGCCAGGAAATCGATCGTGGCCCCTGCGGCAACCGCCACGCGGGCATTCAGTCGCTCTGCATATTTGTGTAGCCATATCTCCTGGCGCGGGGCGCCTAAACCCACAACTAATAAATGCGGCGCTGCCACATTAATGACATCGATAACCGCCTGGCTTTCCGCAGGATCGGTATCGAAACCGAATCGTGGGCTAGCCACACCACAAATATTGACTCCTGGCCAACTGGCTCGGATTTGTTCGGCCGCCCGCGTGCCAACTCCTGGGGCTGCCCCCAAAAGAAATACGCGAAAGCCTGAGATTTTTGGTCCGACAGAAAATAATTCTGGCACCAGGTCCGACCCTGCTACGCGCTCCGGAAGCGATTTGCCGAGCCATCGCGATGCCGTTACCAAGGGCCAGCCATCCGCAATAACGAGCGAGGCTCCCTCGTACGCCTCTCTCATCGCGGAGTCTGACTGAAGCTTCACGATGTGGTCGACGTTGGGCGTTACCACGTAGCGACAAGGCAAAGGCTCGCTCATCCACTCCAGCAGCAAGGCAATGGCCTGATCCATCGTCACACGGTGCAAACTGGTACCGAACAGATTCGACGTCTCGACCGACATTACAACATAATGAGAGCGGTTTACGGTACGAGAAATACTAAGAGCATCTAACAAAATGAATGAAACCGCCAAGCACACCAAGCGATTCACTGCTGATTTCTGTCTTCCTTGGCATATTTGGCGACTTGGCGGTTCAATTTGTTAGAAACACTTAATTGTAAGCGTACTGAGCTCACACAAGAGAAAGCCCGCTGCACCAATCACCAATAAGCGAGCGACGAAATATCTCCCTCCAGTTTACTCTGGCAAAGTGCCAGCCGTAACAGCCAGCTACAAAAGAATCGCCGGACTTACGAGAGAGACTAATTTTTAATAAGCGCCATCTGCAGAGAAGACAGCGGGAAGTGTCTTCAGCATAAGCTTCGTATCCAACCAATAGCTACGATTCTGGATGTAAGCGATGTCCATTTCTAGCTGCTTGGGAAATGCCAACCGGCTACGCCCAGAAACTTGCCAGATGCAGGTCAATCCTGGCTTCACCATCAGACGCTGCATGTCGTCCAAACTATAACGCTCCACTTCCTGAACAACTGGCGGCCGCGGGCCAACGAGGCTCATGCTCCCTTGAAGCACGTTCAATAATTGGGGAATTTCATCTAGACTTGAGCGGCGCAATAATCGACCGATTCGAGTGATTCTTGGGTCATCCGGCACTTTGAAGGTTCGCTCATCCTCGTGCGTGTTTAGGTGAGCAATTTCCGTCTTCAAATGGTCCGCATTGACGACCATCGTACGGAACTTGAAACAGCGGAACTCGCGTCCCCATTTACCAACGCGCATATGAGGATAGAAAACCGGGCCACCGTCCGACAGCTTAATGAAGAGTGCAATGAGAGCGATCAGGGGAGATAAGACGGTCAAAATAAACAGGCTGCCGGCAATGTCTGTGGCACGTTTTGCAAATAAATAAACATTGCTAACCGGAGGGATAACCGCTGTATCCCGAATGGTCGGCTTCAAACGCTCGAAGCGTTCCGATGAAGTCTTCGCGCGTGCCGAAGACGCTACTTTGTGAGACAGCGTGTCGTGTCCGACAACCTGTCTGTGGTCGCCTTTCGCACGCAGCGATTCGAGCATCTCCTCCGAGTCGACAGCCTGAACCGCTCCTGCCAAAGTGGTCATACGAAATCTCCCTCTCCCCACGACATCAACGATGTCAAAATCAAATCAGAGGTGCGCCTGCATCAAAAATTACCGACCCGCCAAACGTTCCCGCCAGCTCATAGTTTAACAAGAACCCATTCACTTATACCAATACCGTTGGGGGGTGTGTCGCAACAAGTTGGATTGTCGTCTGAAATTCCGGTTTGTCAAGTATTTGCCTTGCTTGATCGTGCAAATAAAAGGATTTTTACATTATCTTCATTTATTTTAATAAAAACATTGACACGCACCGAAATCCGGCTGCATCCCCCATAGGTTGTAAAAGGTAACCAATGAGCGTCCATCAGATATCGCAAAGAAGGGCCCCTAAGCCCTTACAGATCAACGTGGGTATGAAATGCCGCTGGAGCCTCCTA
>CAZGMU010000013.1:22736-25955 GCA_964526975.1 uncultured Planctomycetaceae bacterium | reverse complement strand
TCGACTCCGAAAACCATTCCGCCCTCGACGGCAAAGCCATCCGCAAGGAAATCACCATCCGCGTCTCCACACCCCGCGGCACGCTCCCACTCCACCTTCTGCTCTACGCTCCGAAAGATAAGTCACACGCCCCCGCATTTCTCGGCCTGAACTTCCTCGGCAACCAGGCCGTCCATCCCGACCCGGCCATCGCGCTCAGCCAGGCCTGGATTCTCAAAAAACCTGAAGGCGGCATCGTCGACCACAAAGCAACCGCAGCCTCGCGCGGCGCCGAAGCCTCCCGTTGGCCAGTGGAAAACATCATCGACCGCGGCTACGCCCTCGCCACCATGTGCTGCGGCGACATCGATCCTGACTTCGACGACGGCTTCCAAAACGGCATCCACCCACTCTTCTACCGCGACGGCCAAATCAGGCCCAACGCCGACCAATGGGGCACCATCGCCGCTTGGGCCTGGGGCCTCAGCCGCGCCCTCGACTACCTGGAAACCGACGACGCAGTCGACGCTACCCGCGTCGCTGTCATCGGCCACTCGCGTCTCGGCAAAACCACCCTCTGGGCCGCCGCCACCGACCCACGCTTCGCCATGGCCATCTCCAACAACTCCGGCTGCGGCGGCGCGGCCCTCAGCAAACGCATCTTCGGCGAAACCGTCGGCCTCATCAACAAAAACTTCCCCCACTGGTTCTGCGGCAACTTCCGCAAATACAACGACCGCGAAACCGATCTCCCCGTCGATCAGCACATGCTCATCGCCCTCATCACCCCGCGACCAGTCTACGTGGCGAGCGCCGTCGAAGACAAACACGCCGACCCGCTGGGCGAATTCCTGGCCATCAAACACGCTGAACCCGTCTACCGCCTCTTCAACGAACCAGGCCTCGGCACCGATAAACTCCCCGCCGTCGATCACCCCGTCGGCACCGGCGCCATGCGCTACCACATCCGCACCGGCAAACACGACATCACCGCCTACGACTGGCAACAATACCTAAACTTCGCCGACGCGCGACTGCGGCGAAATGCATCACAACCGTAGCGTGAGTGCTTTCGCACCCACGGCATAGTGCATCTACTCTCAGAGAGATCGCACACGACGGGCCCGCCCCTGCAGCCCAAAATCCGACGGCTACCGCCGCTTCCCCCAATCCTTCAACGACTCAACCCGCAACTCCGCACCAGTCGGCTCCTCACACGACCCCGGCGTAGCAACCACCGCAAACGCCACCTTCCCCGATGGCGGCGTCTCCACCTCAAACGCCATCATCCGCGTCCCCGGATTCGGCGTATCCCATTCATGCCGCGGCTTCGCCGTATCGATTTCATGCCAACTCGCATCCTCCACGCCATGGATCGCCAACACGAGTTTCTCTTTGCCTTGCTTAAGCACAACAGACTTCTTCCCAAGCTCGCCCGGCTTCCCAGGCGTCACCATCCCCCACCGCACACGGCTACCCGGCCGCAGCCCCGTAAGTTCATCCTGAATCAACACCTCGCGACTCGGCAGCAGCATCACCCCACGACGAACCGACTTCGCCTGCCCCTTGTACACGCCCGACATATCAACGATCGAATAAGGCCGCGCCGCGTCGTCCGAAAACTCAACAATCGATGAATCGCCGCCGGCCACTTGCAGCTTGGCGTCAATCACCAGCGTGTTGTGGCTAAAGTTGTTCAGCCGAAAGATATTCCAACGATCGGCGTTCTGCTCCTGCGCCCACAACTTCATATTTCGCGACTCGATCCCGTAATACCCCTCGGCCCCCAAATCCGTCGCCCAGCGTGCGCCGTCGCTGTCGAGCACGAACGTACCAGCATCCAGGTGCCGATGGTTTGCTGTGTGGAGGCCCGCCTTCACACCCACAAACGTTGCCCGCGGGTCGGTCCACGAGCTACGGAAAATCGAAATCGGCACGCTGCCGCCCGGCGACCAGTTAAGCGGCATCTTCACCGGCCCCGCGGCCGCGGAATCTTTCATCCAGATGAGCGCGAGCGGCATCAACTGCTTCGAGCGTTCCAATGTCAGCGATCCCGGCTCGCCAAGCTGCTGAGCCCAAAACTCCTTCTCACCCACCAGCCAATCCGGCCGCTCGAATCGCGAAGCAAACCACAACCGCACAGGCTCGGGCGTTCGCTTCGCCGACCCGTCGGCATAATTGAAAAACAGTCCCGACGGCCCACACACGAGCGCCGGGTACGCGCCGGTCTCGCTGAACCCGGGCGCCGTCGTGAGTCCAAAATCCTTCCCCAGCGCGCTCTCCAGGCACGCGATCAAGAGTACGTTGTAACTCGTGCCATACGACCAATAGCCCGGCCCCTCTGGGTAACTCCCTTGCGGCGCATAAGCCGCCATCGACAGCGGCACATTCTTGAGCGCGCTCTCGATCGTGCGGGCCGCGAGTTCCGGCTCCTCGTCCATCACCGCCAGCGCCCCGGATGTCAGCCCGCCATGACAAACCTGCCCCCAATTGTTCTTAGAGCGGACCCACGCGTTGAATTTCGTCTCAAACGGCACCCTGAGCCCTTTCTCCACGATCGCCGCTCGAATCTCCTGGCGACTCGGCTCATCGAGCTGGTCATAAAGCCAGTCATACCCAATCGCGAGCGCGAACGTCATCTCGCCGACATCGAGAAAGTGCGCCGGATTCCAATCGCGGAACCGAGCCGCCGCCAACATTTCTTTTTGAGCCCGCGCAGCATACTTCTTGTCACCCGTCAGATGGTAAGCCGTTGCCAACACCAGCACCCGCTGCACACAACGCCGCGACACCGAAAGCAAACGCTTCCCTTGCAACTTCCGCTCCACCGGCTCAGCGTCCTCGAGCGCAACCGCCTGCCGAACGATCGTGTCGGCAATGGCTTTCTTCAGCGGATCCCTCCCGGCCGACTCCGCCAACCCTTTCAGTTCCTCTCCACTAGCAAGCAACCGCGGATGCACATGCCTGCCGCCAGCAATCGCCTGCCGCACATCATCGAACGTCGCCTTAGGTGGAAACACCGACTGCTGGCCCAGCGCCGCGGCATGAACAACAGCACAAATGCAAACCGACTTCAGAACGTGTTTCAGAATTCCCCTCCCTTGTAGGGAGGGGTTAGGGGAGGGTTCGATAAACCGTGACTCCCTTCCTTGCGTCCTCTCTTTTCCGGAAAGGACAAGTATTCTAAAACCCGTTCTCAGCAGACTCATATTCTTTAACACCGTACATCACAGGACAAAC
>CAZGMU010000013.1:19508-22726 GCA_964526975.1 uncultured Planctomycetaceae bacterium | reverse complement strand
GCCCGATCACAAACAACCAGTATACCTCAAAGCAGAGAAATGCCGCCTCCAACATAACAAGCCCGAACCGAATTCAGAAAAACCCAGCTTCCCCTCTTCTCGGTGCCCTCCGTGCCTCTGTGGTGATCGCCTTTTCCAAAACCGTTCGATCAACATGGAGACATGACCGTCAAAAACTGGCATTACGCGATACTACTTCGACAACACCTGCCCGACCGACGGCGGCTCGAACAACGAGTCGGGCAAATCCGCATCGAAATCCATAAACGCATCAAACACCTGGTCATGCTCTACCGGAGCGACCGCCTTCACTCGAAAACGCGAGGCATACCATACGCCGCGCGGCGACTGCTTGAATTCCTCCATTACCATGCTCGACAAAATCTCTTCCTTTCCATCCTCACCGGAGCCAACCATATCCCAGCGGCTCACCACGTAATCCCGCTTTGGATCGAGCCAGAATCGATATGTGTCTGGCTGACGCGGGGTTTCTTTTGCGGCCCCCGGCACTCGACCACTCTGGGCCACCCGCAAGAGGATTGACCCAGCTGGCCCGTCCCCAGGCGACGCTTCGATTACTGGCTCAAACGATTGCTGCGGAATACCGAGCGGAGGCCGGCAAACAAATTCCGGGCTCCGAGAGTAATAAGGCGGAAATACTTCACCAGGCGAACCATTGATCTCAGTATGCTCGACCGACTTAACTTGCAATCGCTTGATGTCATCGGAACCTTCTGCACCCTGAGTCCGAATCAAGTACTGTGCCGAAGCTTTAGTTATGTATAAGGGATAATACACAAAATCCTTGGCTCGCTTGCGCCACCACTCCTCCAGATTCACGCCATCGTTCGGTTTATCCACCCGCGGGAATTGTCCCGTCCAGGTAGTGTTATCCACGCGAGTTTTATCCCCTTTGCGATAAAGCATCATCGGTTCGCTGTACCACCAAGAGTCGTCTCCTTCCATTCTGCTCACCACAATGGCCCGGTAGTCGTCCATCTTCTGCCGTCCGGCGCGAAGTGCTTCGATAATCCGCCCGATGTCCTCAGACGGCACGCGGTCAACCAGCTTTGCAGTTTGTGGCACCCCCAGTTCGTACACGCTCGCGGGACCTCGTTGTGGATACTCGAAACGCTGCTCCATCGAAACTGGCTTCCCTTCCCACTTGCCTTCCACTCGGCAAAGTTCTGGCAATTTCGTTTTAGGATCAACCCGAAACAGGAACGTGACAGGGTCCGGTAACTTCGGGTGACGGGCCGTGAGATGAAAATCTAGCCACTCGCGTCCGCCTTCTTCGACGCGACTCGATGACTGATCGATTAACTCCATATCTGCTCCTACCCGCCCCAAGAACTTCAAGTTGTCGAACGGCTTGTTAGCAGGCCGCGGGGCTTGCAATAACAACCGTAGGGTCTCGGCGACCTCTGCGTACCCGTCTGCCCGACGCGGCACAGATTCGGGAACACGATACAACACCTTCTCACCAATGTCATAGGAGTAATGAATTTTTAACTTGTGATCGAAATACTCTATCCAGCCTTTATCGCAGGTAGCCGAAATATCATTCATCGTGGAATACCAGATCTCGCGCTTTTCGCCGTTGACATCCGTGTCCGAAATGTGAATCCACGGCAACAGTTGAACCGCTGCAACCACATCGGCAAAGCTCACTTGGGGCCGCATTACCAAAAGCGCGCCACTTACAATGAGTACCGTAGCCGCCGCCGCTGCCATACCAATCCACACACGCCGGCGGAAGTCAACGGACCGCGTCATCAGCAAAGCTTCTTTCCCTGCCAGCCTCGACCGAAAGTCCGCCAGTTGCGAGCGCAACCGCCGGCCAACCTGTTCGGGCACGTCGTCCGTCAGCAAGCCGCCCACCATCTCATCGATTCGATCACTCTGCTCGCTCATAATGACACGCTCCCATTCGCATTCGGGTTAAGTCGCATTAGCGCAGACCGCAGCCGCTCACGACCACGCGCCACATGCTTTCGCGCGGTCACTTCCGTACAGCCCAGCGCCGCCGCGATGTCACCATAGGATTGCTGTTGCACTAGCCGCATCAAAGTCGCGGTCGCCTGATGCTGCGGCAACTTCAGAACCGCTGCTATCAGTTCGTCGTACAACTCGGAGTTCTGCGAAGCTCGCGCTGGCGTGGGCAATTTGCCTTCTGGTTCCTGCGACAATGCTTTGAGTCTAGTTTGATGCCGACGCCTCTGACGCGCGACGTCACAGGCCGTGTCTGTGCATATCTTCAAAATCACCGCCTGAGGATTCGGATGCCGGCATACACGGCCCCACCGCTTCCATAGAATGGCCAGGGCATTTTGCATCGCGTCTTCAGCATCTTGCTCATTGCGAACAATCCGCCATATCGACCGAATCATCTGCTTCTCGATAGGACCGATGATTCGGTCGAAAGCCTGCTCCATCTCATTCATGAGGATTGCCCAACTTGCCCGGAAGCCGACAGAACATGCTCTTCCCAACAGTAACCGCTGCGAGCAAAGATTTTGTGGACAAGAAACGTGAAAATATCAAAAAATCGATTCACGGCTTTGCCCAGATATTCGCATCAAGCCCCAAGATAGGCAACTGGCCAATAACCGCTCACCAACCGCTCACGGCTTAGCGCGATTCTGCAGGCAAAGCCTCTTACTACTTCAAGAAAATCGCCAAACTGGCCAAAACTGGGTTCTTGAACACACGTCCACTATTTGCTAACTTGTGGTGTCCAAGAACAAATGCGACAAGCCCACGCATGAATTGCGGCGATTTCAACTGCGCACGCTAGCACATTGAGCCCAGGTTTACCGACGTTTTTCGACCGAATGGGAAAAACGTGGAGAATCACCGGTGTTTAGCGTGTGTCGCATTTAAAACTTGAAACCGCCACTTGGCCTCGCAAACGACAGACCCGACCCGCTCCTACGACCTGTCGGTCGAACAGGAGGTGCATTTTTATTGACGGTGTCAATTGGCCGCATGCTGAACAAGCAGCTTCGTTGCTTTGCGCTCAGGTTGCGCGCCGACCATATGCCACAGAGCCCAATGAAGGTGCGCAAAATTCAAGGGATGAATTCTGCGCACCTAGACAACTTGTCCTGAAAACCGGCGATCGCAGCAAACTCGCAAAGCGGAGGGAGGCGACACAATTGAGGCAAACAACGACTCTAACGAGCCGCGGACGCGAGCGCGGGAGCTGCCTCCGCACG
>CAZGMU010000013.1:11321-19498 GCA_964526975.1 uncultured Planctomycetaceae bacterium | reverse complement strand
TCTCCGGATCACCCCGATGACAGTGCGCGCATCAGCGTGAAAAGCGCCCTAATGAGCGGCAGCCGCCAGGGGAGCAGCGCCTTCCTGACCAGCACCCACCGCGTGCGGCACAACCCGCACCACAACACACTTAAACGCCGGTGTCTTGCTCTTCGGATCGAGCGACCGGTTCACCAGCACATTGCACTCCGGGTAGTACATCGCGGCATTGCCCGGGCGAATTTTGTCGAACTCGGTCGCCCGCACGTTTTCCATCGAGCCCGCCGGCCCATGCACTGCCACCCGCTGGCCGTCGCTGAGTCCCAGACGACAGAGATCGTCCGAGTGCAGCAAGATGACATCGCGTCCCTCGATGCCGCGATAAATGTCATCATCCTCGTAAACGACGGTGTTGAATTGACCTTCACTCCGAATCGTCATGACGCGCACCTCGTCGGCTCCCGTGCCATACAGCTCGGGGATGTCATGCACATGCAAGCGAGCCCGACCGTCGGACGTGGCAAATTGCGGCGTATGAAATGTCCGCCCGCCGATCTGAAACTCCTGCTTCGTCTTGTCGATCTCGCCAATCTTCTCGAACCCAGGAATGATTTGCGAAATCGCCTTGCGGATCTGAGCCGTCGACCGCATCACCGACCAATCAAGCGGCGAAGGGGGCAGGGCGGCAGCGCGACCATTGCCGTTAGCGGAAACACCATCCTCCTTCGCAAAGACCCGCTCTGCGATCGAGGCGACCACATCGACTTCGCTCCGCGTCCCTTCATGCCGCCGCGGCCCGCCGTCGCTCAGCCGTACGTAGTTGAACATCGACTCCTGAGTCGTCGGCTGCGGTTCTTCATCGCGCGCGAGCACCGGCAAAATGATCGTCTCGCGTGCAAGCCCATGTGCATGGCCCGTGTTAAGCGTCGTGCTCATGTAAACAATCTGGTCGAGGTTGGCGATCGATTTGCTTGCATACGTGGCATCGGGATTCGAGCCGTACAGGTTACCGCCGAGGCACAAACCGAACTTGAGCTCACCCGACATCGCCCCATCCATGCAAGCCATCGTGTCGCGCCCGGCCGTTGTCGGCAGCTTCACATTGAAGTGCGATTCGAGCCGATCGAAAATCGCATCCTTCAGCTTCGGCGAAACACCGACCGAACCAATCCCTTGAACATTCGAGTGCCCACGAATCGGCATCAGCCCGCAACCTGGACGGCCTACCATTCCTCGCAAGAGCGCCAAATTGCCGATCGCCTGCACGTTATCGACACCATGCGCATGGTGCGTAATACCCATCGTCCAACTGAACACAACCCGTTTCGCCGCCGCGTACCGCTCGGCCATCGCGTTGATGTCATCTTGAGTAAGGCCACTCTTGGTAAGCACCTCACCCCACGAAAGACTCGCCAGTCGAGCCTGAAGCTCAGGCCAACCCTGGCAGTGATTATTGAGAAACGCTTCATCATGCGCGCCCATCTCGACAACCCGCTTCGCAATGCCATACAGCATCGCCAAATCGCCGCCGATATGGGGCTGCACATACAGCGTGGCAATCTTGCTGCCAAACAGCAGGCTCTTGATATCGCTCGGCACATTGAATCGCACGAGCCCCGTCTCCACGATCGGGTTTACGGCAATTACCTGCCCGCCCCGTCGACGCACATGCAGCAACGTGCGCATCAATCGCGGGTGATTGCTGGCCGGGTTGCCGCCGATCACGAACACGCAATCGGCATGCTCCAGATCCTCCAATTCAATCGTCGCCGTGCCGCTCCCCGTGACGCTCGCCAACCCCACGCCACTCGCCTGGTGACAATAGAAGCTGCAGTTGTTGACGTTGTTCGTGCCATACAATCGAGCAAAAAGCTGAAGCAGGAACCCAGCTTCGTTGCTGCTGCGGCCGCTAAAGTACCAAAACGTTTCGTTCGCCGGCGTGGCACGCAGCTTCGCGGCAATGCTTTCGAGCGCCTCTTTCCAGGTGATCGGCGTATAACGACCTGTTTCGCGTGTATATCGAACGGGCTCGACCAGCCGCCCGCAATGCTCCAACTCGCGCGGCGAAAGCTGCTGCAACTCGCGCACGGAATACGTATCCCAAAACTCGCGGCCGATCGCGCCCTGCATGTCGGCCACCATCGCCTGCAGGCTTTTCTTGCAAACTTCGGGGAAGTGCCCCAGCTCGTTGACCATGCCGCCGCGCTGGCCACCCATCCCCAGCGCGCAGGTCTTGCAGGCGTTCTTCGAGCGCATCGCCCGCCACAGCTTCAAGATGCCGCCCGCCTCGCGAGCTTTCTTCCACGTATAAAATACCGCCGGCCAGCCGCCGCCGGCTTTGAGCTTTCTCATATGCAATTTCGCTCCTGCAAACGTGATTGTCGTATGCAGAAGGCCGCCGTGTCTGGAGTGTGGGTGAGTTGTCAGATACCCTAGAACTATCATACCTGAATCGTCACAAATACCGAAACATGGGACCGCAAGCCGCTGCATTGACTCATGAATGAACCGCTGGAAATTCAACCTGTATCCCGACCGATTATTGGCCGCATCCGGCCGCCGGGATCGAAGAGCATAACGAACCGGGCCCTTGCCTGCGCCGCCCTGGCCGATGGTGTCTCCCAACTCACCGGCGCACTCGACAGCGAAGACACTCGCGTAATGATCGCCGGACTCGGCCAGCTCGGGATCGAAGTCGAATCGCACGACAATGGCTCGCGGCTAGTCGTACATGGCGCGAGTGGCCAAATCCCCGCGATGGAAGCCGACCTCTTTTGTGCCAACAGCGGCACGACCATTCGCTTTCTAACAGCCCTGGCAACACTTGGCCACGGCTCTTTTCGACTCGATGGAATCGAGCGAATGCGCGAGCGGCCGATTGCCGATCTCATTGAGGCACTTAACCAACTTGGCGCGAATGTGGTCAGCGAGAATGGCAACAACTGCCCGCCGGTCGTTGTCCATGCCAACGGCCTTCCGGGCGGAACAGCGAAAATTCGCGGCGATATTTCCAGCCAGTACCTTAGCGGCGTCCTGATGGCCACGCCTGGAGCGCACGATGCAGTGGAGCTGATAATCGACGGCCCGCTAGTTTCCCAACCGTATGTCTGGATGACGCTCAAGGTGATGAAATCGTTTGGCGTCGATGTCGCCGCCGCGAATGACCTGCAACAGTTTCACATCGCTGCCCCCCAACGCTACCGAGCCTGTGAATATGCCATCGAGCCAGATGCTTCAGCGGCGAGTTACTTTTGGGCGGCTGCGGCTATCTCCGGCGGTGAAGTTACTGTCGAAGGGCTTAACGCCGAGGCCTTGCAAGGAGACGTCGCGTTCGTCGATTGCCTCGAACAAATGGGATGCGAAGTGCGCCGCGAGGCGGACAGCATCACGGTCGCCGGGCGGGAGCTGCGCGGGATCGACGTCGACATGAACGCCATCAGCGACACAGTGCAAACCCTCTCGGTCGTGGCGGTCTTCGCAGAAGGCCTAACACGAATTCGGCACGTCGGCCATATTCGCCATAAAGAGACAGATAGAATCGGCGCCGTAGCGAATGAACTACGGAAATTAGGCGTTCATGTAATTGAACATGACGATGGCCTGACGATTGAACCAGGCTCGGCAGAACTACGCGGCGCCACGATCGACACGTACAACGACCACCGCATGGCCATGAGCTTCGCCTTGGCTGGTTTGCGGATTCCAAACGTACGGATCGCCAACCCGCATTGCGTGGAAAAAACCTACCCGAGGTTCTTTGATGATCTCGCGACCCTCGTCGGTTAAGACAACGGCGGCTACTTGGGATGTACGGGAATCACATCCGTCAGAACCCCTGATCCGCCGTCAATCGTGGAACTACCGGCGGTTTGGAGCAACTGCTCGGCCCGCTCCAGCAGAGAAAGGCTTGAGGTTGGCGGCGGGTAGCTGGCCGTACTTGCGTCGTAGGCCTCGAAGCGGGCGTTGCAATGTTGGCAAACGACCTGCTTGCCCAAATATTGGACACGGACCTCTAGCTTCCGGCCACAAGTTGGGCATCCCTGCACAAAGTACGTGTTACGCGACATATTGGTGTTCTCCTCCTACCTACCCCGCGTTTCCCCACGATTCCGTGCAACGATCGAATCAGTATAAGCGTCGGGTTTCGGAAATACAATAATTGCTTGCGCTAAATCGAGACGATAGCTATCCTTATCGGCGGTAAGGGCTGATGACTGAGCAACTTGCGCGCCGACTAATATTTGGAAAGATTTGTTTCCCCTCGGATTAGTGGTTTTTCCTGGCGCTCACAACCACGGGATTTACCTAATGGATGCCCCTTGGAACTCCCATTTTCGCTATCAAGACCCCTGCGGGAGGCCGAGGGTTCGCGATAGCATCGGCCCCATTCCAGGCGTTTGGCCGCGTCTTTTGGTGGCGATCGCGCTGGCTATCTTCATGGCCGATTTTACAATCGCCGCGCCACAATTACAGACAATGGATGGTCGCGCGGTGGCCAAGGTGGTCGACGAATTCTTCGCCTCGCAGCCCGACTATCAACGGGGCGATCTAATCACGCGATCGCAAATCGAAAAGGTCGTGGCCAAACTGGTCGACAGCGGCGTTCCAATTTCCGAGCCCACGAAAATTACTCGACTCGGACTGCCCGACGATTCATTCCTGGCTCGTGAGCTCTCGACGCCCAGCGGCAAGCGATTCATGCGAAAGGTGACGCACCATTCGGGCGGATTCTCACACCTCGATCGATTGAGCACAATTCCGCGCGGCCAAGAAATCATACGCGACTTGGTCCGTCAGAAAGACGGCGACAAATTGATCGAGTATCTGGCCACGACCAAAGGTGGAAAAAACATGGGGAGCATGATGGGAAACGTCCGCGGTGGCGATCTCAACAAGCCCACCGGTCGCATCTACACGACAGACGATTTGCTCAAAGCCATCTTGAGCACAACGACCAAACCATAGGCGTGACAATCGCCTCGCGATCAACAGCGGACAAAAACTACTGCATGCTGGTGCGAGGTCGAAAACCATCGGCACTCGTTTCCGTGCCCATGTAGCCCGGCACCCTTATCCGGGGCATCGGGTCGCCTGACCAAGTCGGAGAATCAACGGCGCGAATCGTCGCGGCAACGGTGTTGGCCGGAAGCATCGGGGGAGCCGGTAGATTGAGCGGCTGGTTCACGCCCGTAGAGGAAGCAATCTGGGGTGAACGCCAGGGGGACGCTGTCGGCTGCGTGCTGGTCATCGAGGAAGCATTCGCTGGCAACGGCTGTGCCGAGGGAATAGGAGTCGTGTAGCTGGCCTGGAGAACGCCCGGCTGAGGCTGCATAGCAACGGCCTGGCCTGGCTGTGACTGTGGAGCGGCAGGCGCTGCCGAGGCAATGGGGACCACATTCTCCGGAGTCGGCAGTGGAAAACGTAACGGGTCGTCATCGGCAGGCACGGCCACTGCCGCTTCGTTTGCGGCAACAACCGGTTGCGGCTCTGGTGGCGATTGCGGTTGAGGCTGTGGTGTGGAAACGGCAGGCGAGGCAACAACCATTCCCGCAGAAGCAACTGCTGGATTAGCCCCGCCAGGTTGCGACCAAGTTAATGTCCGTCCGGAAGTGGTAACAGTTTCGGCCTCGTGGGACAGGGCGGCAATGCCATCAGCAGGTTGATTGGCGGCGCTCTGCATCGGTGGCAGCGGATCGCCTTGATAATAGGGTTGAGCCTGCCCCGGAGCCAACATACGCGTATTCGGTGGAGGGACGCGGTCTGGCGACATGAAGGGGCTACCGGCAACTCCGCTCGACGAAGAACGGCAGCCACTAAGTCCCAGCGCAAGGACAATCAGGGCGCACGTAGCGGCGTTGCTCAGATTCGGATGAATTCGTTCCATCCGGGTTGTTCCTTGTGTCGCCTGGGTTCGGCAGGCGAGGTAGATGAGTAGAAGAGGACGGGAGCATAGCGATTCGATAAGGCGTGTCTAGGCCGGCTTTTTGTCGGGAGGATTGCAGGTACGAGCGGCGTAAACGCCGCCGCTAATGCTGTGGAACTGAGTTGTTTGGGGTATATTGTTAAGGCACTGCTGCTATCAAGACAACGGCCTTGATTGCGGAGGGGAAATAAAAGAAGCCGGCGATGCTATCGCCGGCTTCCAACGATCCGTCGAAGGTAGCGTGACTGATCAACCGCCCTTGGCCACGGCAGTGGCAGACGACACGTAGGGATTAACAATCACCAACGGCTCAGGAGCCTGCTCGACCGCTGTGGAGCGGTCGATCGGCTTCACTTCGGTCGAAGCGGGCATGCTCGGCATGACGTAGGGATTGTTGATCGTGACCGGCTGAGCCATGGTCACGACTTCCGGGGTCATCGTTCCCGGCGGATAGGCGAACGGGCTGTAGCCGTACGGGCGAGGCACGGGCTCGCTGTAGTAAACTGGTGGATGGAGAGCGAAATAGGGGAGATTGTTGTACAGCTCACGATAGAGTCCGGCGATGTCCCAGCCATAGCCATAGCCGCCGCCGACTGCCCCTAGTCCGACAAAGCCACGGCCGAATCCGCGACCAGGGCCACCGAAAGCACCAGGGCCACGCCCGCCACCGATGGCGCTGGCCGATTCCAAAGGCAGGCACGCAAACAAAGCTGCGAGCGCAAATAAGCCCAAAAGTTGTCGTCTCATGGAAAAGCTTTCTCAGGGTGGGAATTTTCGAAGAGGTCTCTGTCCTATATTCAGGCTAAATACCGTCAAAAACAAATCAACTCGATCAACCACCGCGACCGCCGGTAAAATAGCCAGATGAACCGTGCGGAAATAACCCGAGTAGTGAAGAAAAAGGCCGAAGAACTAGGCTTTTCGCTCTGCGGAGTGTGCCCGGCTGTCGCACCGCCGGGAGCCTCGCGGCTCGATGAATGGCTGGCAGCCGGGTACGCCGGAGAGATGCATTATCTGGCCGACCGCCGGGATGCCTACCACGATCCGAACCGGGTGTTGGACGGCGTTCGGAGCGTCGTTATGCTTGCGATGAATTATCGCTGTGGGGAGGTCGCTAATCCGCAAGCTGGGGAAGGCCGGGTCTCACGATATGCTTGGGGAGAAGTCGATTATCACCGCTTCATTCGCGAACGGCTCGATCAGTTGACCGAACTGCTATGGCAACATGCACCGCAGGCGAGCGTACGTGGCGTCGTCGATACGGCGCCACTTTTGGAGCGAGAGTTTGCTCAACTGGCCGGCTTGGGATGGATCGGCAAGAACACACTACTGCTTAATCGACGGGCTGGGAGTTGGTTCTTTCTCGCGGCCATGTTGACCGACCTAGAGCTTGAGTTTGACGCTCCTCACGAAGCCGATCATTGCGGCACGTGCCGCGCTTGCCTGGGTGCCTGCCCGACGAATGCTTTTGTGCAGCCCTATGTGTTGGATGCATCGCGTTGCATCAGTTACCTGACGATTGAGTTGCGTGAATCGGTACCTGCCGAGCTGCGACCGGACATGGGGGAATGGGTGTTCGGATGTGATGTTTGCCAGGAGGTTTGCCCTTGGAACTCGCGGGCACCTGTTAGTTCGCATCACGAGTTCGAGCCGCTGGCGGAAAACAATCCGCTTGAATTGATCCAACTGTTCGACTTAGATGAGGAAGCGTTTCGCGCGAGGTTTCGTCACACGCCGTTGTGGCGGCCTAGGCGCCGCGGGCTCTTGCGCAACGCGGCCATTGTGTTGGGTAATCAGCCAACCGAAAAGGCTTTGCCCGCCTTGGTGCGCGGCCTGAACGACTGGGAGCCGCTGGTGCGGGAGGCATCTGCTTGGGCACTGGGAAGGCATGATTTCGGTGCAGCGGTGGATGCATTGCGAGCGCGGCATTCGAACGAGATGGATGAGGCTACGCGAGGAGGGGCGAGAGAAGCCCTTGCGGCGTGTAGTTGGCCGTGGAGAATGAAAGGCTGTTGATAACAGCTGTGATGCTTTCGTTTTTGGGCGGGGGCGGGGACGCCCCGGTTCGCGGGCTCTGGGTATGGTATTGGACCTTCGACCGCTGCAAATTGGCTCGTTGAAACTGGATTTTCCGGTCGTTCAGGCTGCGCTGTCTGGGTACAGCGACATGCCGATGCGGGTGATCGCGCGGCGGCTTGGCGCGCCTTACACGTTGTGTGAGGTGATGCTGGATACGTTCATCGTGGCGCTCAAGCCGCGGCAGCGCAATCGGCAT
>CAZGMU010000013.1:0-11297 GCA_964526975.1 uncultured Planctomycetaceae bacterium | reverse complement strand
GTGGAAAGAGGCTTTGATGTAATCGATATCAACTTCGGCTGCCCGGTGAAGAAGGTGCTTGGGCGTTGTCGCGGCGGTTTTCATTTGAGCCAGCCAGACGTAGCGCTCGAGATCGTTCGCCGGGTGCGCGACGCGGTGCCTCCGGCTATTCCCGTGACCGTCAAAATGCGGCGTGGAATCGACGACTCGGCGGAGAGCCGCGAGAAGTTTTTTCAGATTTTCGAGGGAGCGTACGACCAGGGAGTGGCGGCGATCACGGTGCATGGGCGGACAGTGATGCAGCGCTACCAGGGACCTTCGCGGTGGGAGTTTCTACGCGAGCTTAAGAGAATTGCGGCGGATCGGGTCGTGCTGGGAAGCGGCGATTTGTTCAACGCTCAGGCATGCCTGGACATGATGTGTTACACGGGCGTCGACGGCGTGACCGTGGCTCGCGGGGCGATTGGCAACCCGTGGATCTTCTCTCAAGTCCGCGCGCTTGCGGCCGGCCGACCGCTGCCTGACCCGCCTTCGATCTTCGAGCAGCACGACGTGATACGTGAACATTATCGATTGTCTGAAGAGCTACATGGGGCTGAACGATGTCTGCCCGATATGCGCAAGTTTGCGATCAAGTACGCCCAGCTTCATCCACGGCATGTGGAAGTGCGAACTGACTTCTGCCAGGTAAAGGCCCCAGGCGGCTGGCGGGATGTGCTGACAAAATGGTACTCGACGGATGGCCCCGGAGTGCATCCGTTTGTCGAGGAACCCAACCCGCTCGCTAGTGAAGCGATCCTCGTTAGTGCGTAAGCGGTTCATGGCGGCCTTGCCAGAAAATCGAGCTAAACCGCAAGCGGTTGGACGACGGATGGTAAGCCGCTTGTCAATCTAGTGCTTCTGGGCAAAGGCCGTTCCAGGCTGGTCGCACGGCCACCACTCTGATACACGCTCGTTCTATCACCGCACGGCACGAAGATCTTTTTAGGTCTTTATCTTGCGCGACGGTGGAGATGGAACGCGACTTGCTCTGCGTAAAACTGTCGTTGAAGTGGATGGTCACTGGGCAACAAAGCAGCATCAAAAGCCGTGATGGCAAAAGATACGAGGCACCATCATGTTTCGCACGATTTACGCACCGATTCTAACCACCTTGGTTGGGTTCGCCTTATTCGGCGCGCAACCGTCTCCTCCATCCATTTGGGCAGTGGCCGTCAATAGTGGCAATGTGCTTGTCGACAACGGCGGAGCTTTCGCCGCGTTCTTTGGCGGCCAATCGGCCAGCCCCAAAGAGCGGGCAGTGGCGCATATTGTGCAAATTGGAAATCGGAATCAACCGGCCCCAAGTCCCAATGATCAAGGGGCGCCTGATCAAGAGTCGCCACTGCCTGGCGCTACAGCCGCGCCAGCCGCGGGCGGACAGCGAATCGGCATGGCGGGCTTTCGGGATGAACCCTCTGGGATGTTGGTGATGGTTGATGTCGGCTCGCTTCAAGCAGGCACGTATGCCGTAAGCATTGTCGATCCAGGTGTGATTGGCGGGGCCATTGTGACGGGTACACCCTCGGCGACGTCGGATGTGCAACCATCACCTTCGCTTGAAGCCGATGTTGGGCCAACAGGCGCAACGGGCCCAGCCATTCCGCCTGGGAGCACTCCGACCGGCCAGTCGAAGGCCAACAACACCCAGGCAGCCCAAGATGGCGCACAAGCAGGAGTAAACAAAAGTGCCAGAGGCAGCGTAACGAACGAGATCGGGACCTTGGTCATCGATCAGTCTGGAGTGGGTCGGCTTCAACAAAAAGTTGAGACGTTACAGGTTCGGAGCGTCGTCGGCCAGGCAATCGTGATTTACGCGCAGCAGGGCGGTGTTCCCGCCAAGCCAACGCCGCTCGCGGACCCTAAAAGTGTAGAAACATCGCCGGTGCCGTCTAATACGAACGAGCGAGTTGCTGTGGCGGGAGGAATTATTCAATTGATAACCGATCGACAGCCGCCTGGACTGACAAAGCCGCAGGCCTCTCAACCACCGGCTAATAGTGGCGCTACGCCAGTTGCGGAGCAACCGGGGAAAGCCGTATTACCGGCCGGGCCTAACTTGATTCGGTAGGAGCGTGAGAAGCAGGAATGGAAGGCTGATTCGCCATGGAGAAGTGAGTTCGATGTGCACGTTACTCGTAGCAAATTCGAGTGTTCGAACGTGGTTGGAGTCGGCGGCAAACCGCCAGTCTAACTATTCACCTCATGCGACCGCTAAGCTTTTCGGTGAAGAGAAGGGCTCGCAGATAAGGCGGCTCTGCTTGCCTGTTCCATTCGCCGGCAAGGAAGAACCAGATAACGAGGCAATCCATCAACACGCGGCTCATCGTTCGGCCTGGATTCAGGCTCACTTTCGCTATCATCTCGGTTGCCGCGAAATTTTCGAGTTTCCCGACGAGGAGGAGCGCGGGGTAGCCCATGCTCTAGCGAGTGAATGGCAGAAAGCGCTTGAGGCTTTCACCAAAACCTGGAGACGGATTTTGGCCTTCGTTGGGTTGAGGGGGTGAAGGTGGCTGCTTGGGAATGACTCGCTCGGCGACTTGCGTTTGAGCAGGTGGGCGATATTCGAGAATAAATCTTGGCCAGTAGCCGTCGATGATGTTGATGCAATCCGAAATCCGGCCCGCATCGAATGCGCTTTTGGCGGCATGAATCTGCTTGGAGAGCTCCAAACATTCAGCCTGAGAATTACCGTACGACTTCAAGGGAAAAAGCAGGCTATAAAGATTGACGTTATCGAGCCAGATTTCGCCCGATCCCGTCAACTCGAAGGCGATTTTCGTTTGCCCGCGTGACTTGAGCGGCAGATCGGGCACAAAGATGACGAACGGCTGCCCCCATTGCCCATTTGCACCGAGCACTTCTTTCCGAGGCACAGGAGCCCGATAGTAGCGCGGCGGGCCGCCGTCACGATCCGCGTAAACCACCAGGCGCAGCTCGGTATTGGGATCAAAGTTTTGCCCCCGCGCATAGACTGTCATGGCCAATTGGCCCGTAGGCGGAGTCGGGAACATGTCGCTTTCCACTGCCGCCTGGCCGTCGGAACGGAAGTACAGGCAGGATTTTCCGTCCTGTGGATTATTAGTATCGAGTTCCAACGTTGCTCGGCCGCTATTCGTCGCCAAGTGCCAACCGGTGAGACGACCCGCGCCTGCCAATGCCTCGAAGCTTGGGTTAGAAAGCACGCGGTAATTACTGGAAGCGGTGAGGTCTCGGTTATTCAGGTCGGCTAACCTATCGGCAAGCTCTTCTTTCGCGGTTGTGTTGGCAGCTTCGACATCGACGACTCGGACTGTCGCCAAGGGAGCGCGCATCACGCAGATTTCGTACGGGAGCAAAGATCTCGTCCAGAATTGACGCCCCGCCGGCAAGCTGATTGGGCTTTCCGCCGCCGTATCGCCCGATGATGGAGCGAGGCGGGCAAGTGTAATTGGCTGAGGCGCGTCGATCGTCGCCTTCATATCGCATCGCCAGGGCGACATATTCATTGCCAGAATGGTTACCTGGTTGCTCTCCGTGTATGTCCGAACCAAGAGGGGCTGCTTAGAAATTTCGGAAACTTCGGCGGTTATCGGAATCTGGGCCAGCATAACACGGGCTTCGCGAAGCAGATCTTCCTGGCCCAGCGGCAGGCGCTCGCCGCCATCAATGATGATCGCCGGATCATGCAGAGCCATCGCCTCGACATAAGGCTGACGGACATCAAGCCCCTGCGCCAGCGGCTGGTAAAGCATTTGCATTTCGCCGGCCACGCGCCAGGGCCTGCCCGCGATCTCGAACGAGGACAAGCGCTGGTGTGTCGGTCGATGATAGAGCAGTGCGGCTCGCGATTGCGCCGCTACACTTGGCCCACGCCAATGGACAAATGCGTCGTTCAATTCCAGATCGACGGCACGGTCTGGTAGCGACGTCATGGGCTCGACATATCTGGTTGGGCACAACACTACGCCCGGCAGCCTTTCGAGCAACGCCCGATCGATTCCGACATCGGCCAAGGTCGAGTTGGCGCGTACGCCCGCGCTAACGGCCATTAGATCGGGCCGCATGCTCTCCGCCAAATGCGGATCGGCAAATACGTTCTCGGTAGTCAATACGAGGCGGCGATCGCTGTTTCCTCGGAGGAGCGCCGACATTTGTGCATAGAAATTACTGACTTGTTTTGCTCGCCACGATTTCCAGGCGGCTGCATAGTCGGTGCTAATCAAGCGGTAGCGGGCATCGAATCGATTCTCGGCCACGTTCGGCGCGGGCAGCCGCATATCTCGGGCAAACCGCGCGAACGTCGCGTCGTCGAGTCCCCATTCCGGCGGTGCAAGTTGGGCATAGCCATGGCTGGAAAGCTGGATGGCCAAGCCAGCGAATGCCGGATGTCGACCGTATCGCTCGACAATCTCGGCGACGCTTTCAAGCATCGCTTGTTGCACACGAGGATCGAGAAGGTTGTAGTAGGGAGCCAAGCCACGATGTGCATCGTTGGTTTCCAACCATGTTCGCCCGTCGCGGCCGACCCAATCTAATCCGGACGAATGAGGATCGCTATTTCGCTTGAGCATTTCAAGCTTGGCGATCGGAGCGGCAAAGTTAAGCGCCGGCAGGAGCGAAATCCCCTCTCGGTCGAAAACCCGAAACATCAACTCGGTGCTGTCGATCTCCAGCGGCGAAGCCGTCGATCGCATGCGGCTATTCGGATCGATGCTGATAATCGCACTGTTGTAGCCGCTGTAGCGGAGGTAATCGACGAGGCGGGTCGCGCTCTCATAGGCTGTTTCTGGATCGTCGGCTCCGTCGAGTGTTCCGTTGGCTGCCGTTGCCGCATCGCTGGATCGCGTGGCGCCAAACGTTTCTGCAACGGTGGGTCGGGAGAGGTAGGCCGCAATCAATCGATCGTGGGCAACAGGGTGAGCAGTGAGCCCTGCGCTCAACTGAGCGCTGCTTCGCTTGAACACGCGAATCTGGCCAAAGTGGGCGGCGGCCGTGGGATGCATATTGGTCATGACCAGCAGCGGCGCTTGAGTTCGAGGCCAGAATACGAGGCGTTGCGTTTGCTTCTGCCTGGCTTCGCGACGACCTAATCCTTCGACATACACGCCTGCATCGCGGCTCGCTCCGCTGACCAGGCCGTTGGCCGTCGGCTCGACAATGCTCAAACCAAAGTGCTGCTCTTTGTCGGCTGGATAGTCGATTTCCAGCATATGAGGCACGTTGATGCCTTCGAGCGGCAATGAATAGGCTTGCCAATGCGGATCGGTCGCGGGTGGTGTCTGTGGAGGCAGTTGCACGAAACGACCAAGCGGTAAATCGACCACCTGGGCATAGCTGCTGCCGAGCGTTCCATGATTGAAGCCGGGAATACGACGCAACTGCGTCCAACTCGGCAAGCGCTCGATCCAACGCGGGTTTGTGGGATCGATTTCCAAGACAGGCACAGGTTCCCATCGCGCTGCCTGCACAACGAGGGGAGACCGCGTATCGAGCACGACGATTTGAATATTTCGCTCGGCCAGCCGGGTCGAAGCTGCCAATCGAGTGGGCGCCGTCCAAATTTTGTCGAAGCCGCTGGGACGCGAGACCACGATGTGAACGTTATAGACGCCTTCCGATTTTGGGAGCGGAATGTTCAGCGTCGCTTGTGGACGACCATCTACCGGAACCGCCAAGCGTTTGCTTTCGCCCCAAGGATTTTCTTTACGACAACCAGGGGAGAGAGGCGTCAGCGTTGTCTGAACGACGACATCGGTGCCTGGCACCAGGTTGGGAATCGACGTCGACAGATCGAGCGTGCATTGCTCGCCTGGCGCATAGAACTGTAGGTCACGGCTGGTAGCAACTCGTATTGCGGGTTGCGGCACGATTTGAACCTCGATCGTGTCACCCGCATCGCTAAGACGCATTTGATACGGATGGCGCGTCAAGTCGGCCAGTGGTATCTCGAGCCGCGGCGGCGAGCTATTCGTGCTTGGTCCTAGATCGATGAATAACTTCGCGGCAGGACCAACTTGCGCGACAACCTCAATCGAGTCGAGCTTGTGAGGGGTGAGCGATCGAATACGGAGTTGCCCCTCTTCGAGCCAGATCGAGCCGACCGCGTCTGGATTCGATTCCAGCAGCTTCAAGTTCGAGAGCGAGCCTTTATCGACGGTAATGCGCCCTAACCAGTAAGTCGGGTCGCCGCCGCCCCAGGTGATGCGCAGTTGTATGGGCTCGACCGGCGACACAGCTTGATTTTGCGCCGAAGCAATTTCCGCCAGGAATGCGCAGACGATGAGCACAGCGCGCGCGAGCGCGGTTGCCACAGATGCCGGACGTCCGTGTCCGATCATAGCGCGATTCGTCTCGGAAAAGGGGAACTCTGGTCGCTGCCAGCGTCTTCCTAGGGATGCCCATTACGAACTTGTTTTTCAGCCTTTTTCGAGCCAAAAATCAAGCAGCGGATTGTAGGAATAGCCCCCGTCCCTAACTAGATCAGCTTGCAGGTCGTTTCTCGTGGAAAAACGGCCTCGCCGGCGTGCTAGCATATCGAAAATCCGGCTCGTAGCTTCTCGACCTCATCGGGGCAGAGCTTCGCGACATCATTGGCTTCCCAACGATCGTCCGGCCGAACATACAACTCGGCTGCATCCGTGGCATCGATGCATGCCTCGAGCGTCGGCTGCGTTCGGCCTTCGCGCAAGCACCAGGACGCTGTTCGAATCGATCGAGCGGTCTCGCTCTTTGAGATCACCGCCTCTCGCCAGGCTGGTCGATACGATTTCGTCCATGGCAAAACGCTTGCCCCCTGCAAACCAGATCGAGCCAGCTTCTGGTCGCGATCGATCCAATCGATGAGCGTGGGCATGAGGTCGCGATGCGACGTGAGTGCGTCTGCTCGGGTCATGCTGCCAAGGCCGCCTGGAAAACTTATCAACCAGGGCACCTGCATTTGCTCGACATAGGTCCGCGGATCGACTCCGCCGATGCGGCCATGCTCGCCAAGCGGGAAACCGCGTGCTCCCATCAACGAGATTAACCATCGGCTGTTGTTATTTGCGCCGGCTGCATTCAGCAGCCCTTCCAGGCACTCGTCGAGGACCATCACCTGGGCCGCATACGCGCAGGCATGCCGAAATGCGGCATCTGGTTCATTCACGCCGACTGTCTTATCGGGAGGAGCTGCAGAATCGATCGGCTCTGGATCGTCTTCGTCGAGCAACAAGCTCTGGAACTCGAGAGGCGCATCCCACGGGCCATACATGCCGCGCGTATGGAGCCATACCAGGCGGGGCTGGCTGCGCTGTGTCTCGCTCACGAGCTCAATTGCCGCCGTGAAGGTGTGCGCCAAATCGGTTGATGAGGCATGC
The DNA here is from genome assembly GCA_964526975.1 of uncultured Planctomycetaceae bacterium. Lineage (GTDB taxonomy): Bacteria > Planctomycetota > Planctomycetia > Pirellulales > Lacipirellulaceae > JABDGM01. The sequence continues at coordinate 3,942 of CAZGMU010000013.1, read as the reverse complement.
GTGGCTCGTCTCTTTGCCGCGTTGATTCCTGTGGAACTTCCTACCTGAATAATTTCGTCGAATTCCTCCGCTGATGAAAAAGCACTGAGCGATGGCTCGTCGGTAACGATGGTCGTTTGATAACCTGCATTAGCCAAAAACCTGGGTAGCGCAATGTCGGCTGAGCTGCGCCCCAATTCCTCGGACCGCCACGAGGCTCGGTAGATATCGGCCAGGCCTGGAGCCGGCGCGAAGCACCACTCCAGCAGCAGGCTTTGTGTTGCTAATCGATCCAGCGTGGGAGTCGCATACGAAGTATTGCCATAAGCGCCGAGCGCCGACGCACGGAGCCCATCGACAACAATCACCAAAATATTTTCGAGCATGAGCCCGAATATAGCCGCGACATACACGCAGCCGATAGGCCGCTACGCGCGAGCGCCGCGCCATTGTCGCCAAACGAGCTGGGGAAAGATCCACGCATCACGCGCGTAGCGACTCGCCAGCCGGCGTGGCTCCGAGACCAATCGATGCAGCCACTCCAGGCCGACGCGCCGCATCCAAACCGGCGACCGCCGGCGATGGCCGGCCAGAAAATCGATCGTCGCGCCGGCACAAATGACTACTTTCGCTTGAATGGCATGCTGATGCTTGTGGGCCCATAATTCCTGCTTTGGGGCGCCGAGCCCGACAATCACTAAGTCGGGAGCCACTCTACCGACGAGCTCGAAAATCCGGTCGTTCTCGGCAGCATCTTGCTCGAACCCGATCGGCGGCGAATAGGCGCCCACCACTTGAACGTTCGGCCATTGGCTCATGATCCGAGCCGCCGCTTGCTCCGCCACGCCTGGCGCCGCGCCGAGAAGAAACACTTTGAGTGGTTTGCCGGCCGATGCCAAAATCCGCGGCACGAGGTCGCTACCGGCAACGCGCTCGGGCAACGGTTGCTTCAACCAGCGAGCGGCCCACACCAGCGGTGTTCCATCGGCCAGAACGAGCGAAGCGTCCTGGTAAGCGGCTCGCATATCCGCTCGCTGGTGAAACAGCACGGCATGGTCCACGTTTGGCGTCACAATAAATCGCGCCGACGGGCCGCGGGGCTCGCCACACCATCTCAAAACCGTCTCAACAGCCTGACGCATCGTATAGCGCGCAACGCGCATCCCCAGCAGATGAACATGTGGTGAAGAGGTTTCTTCCAGCGTGATTGAGGGCGTGGCGGCGGGCTCACATGCTGGTTCCCCCCAAGTCGGCAACCATTTGCTTCGCACGGTTTCTGGTAATGGATTCATAGCCAATCGTTGTTCCATGTTCACCGTAATCGCAGCGAAGACGAAAAGAAGCAATTCCTGCGAGGGCAATAATGTAACGTCGTGAAACACGGCCGAGCACAAAAAGTTCGCGATCAAGGCGAGTATGAGAATGCCCTGGGCGCGCATCCACGATGGCGAATCTCCAGCCGCCAGTCGCCAACCGCTAAGCCCCCACGCCACGAAGACACCCGTGAAAGCCGCCAGGCCCACGAGGCCGGTCTCCGTCAGCACGCTCAGCAGCGTGTTGTGATGATGCAACGGCCGTAGCGATTCCAACTCGAAATTTTGCGAACGGTCCGAGAGGTAAGGCAATTTGCAATCGTAGAAGCGCCCAAAACCGACACCCAACACCGGATGATCACAAAACATGTGCCACGAGACATAAGCAAATGACTGCCGTTGGCTAACCGAGTGCTCTGAATCTTCGACCGTGCCTTCGCGTTTGATTCCCAGTAGTTGCCCCCAAGACGCGACCATCACCATCAGACCTAAAACACCCGCGCCAACGGCCGCGGGAATTCTCCACTCGCGTGGAACGAGAAACCCGACAACGACCACTCCGCTCGCGGCCAAACCGATCCAGGTCGACCGCGTGAATGTGAGCAACACGCCACCCGACATTAGCGGTAATGTGATCAAGATTGCGAATTGATATGCGCGTCGCTCCACGAAGTTGAGCAATGTCCAGCCACAGAGCAGGCATGCGCTCAAATACATGCCGAGGCTGACCGAGTTGAGCTCCGGTCCGCGTGCTCGTCCGAAATGAATACCAAGATTGGGATCAGAGATGTATCGTGGAAAAACAAAAGCCCAGCGTTCGGCGACTTCCAAGGCTCCCGTGCATGCCAGATAGAAGCCAAGCACGACCAAGGCCGCGAGCATTCGCGACCAGTCACGGCGCGTAATATCGACTTGGCGGATAATTCCGTAGAGCAGCGCGGGGATCAAGAAGCTGGTGACTAGCCGTCCCCACTTGGAAGTGACCTCACCTCCAACCTTGGGTTGACCACTCAGCAGCGTGCTTACCGTGAAGAGGGCGAGCATGGCAGCCAGCATCCAATCGGCGCGAGTCAACGGCCGAAGCCTCAGCCCGCCATAGCGCCATTGGTAAGCGAATGTTCCGATAAGCCCGAGTAGAATGATCCGATCGAGCGTTAGTGGAAGCGGGCCATACTTGGCGTTCCAGAACTCATGCCCCAAGGCATAACCGACGACCAAAAGCAGTCCGCAACCTACAAGCAACGACCCACGACGAGCGCAGATCGCTCCCCAAGTAGCGGCGGCAAGAGCAAAAACGGCGGCAACGATGGGCATACGAAAGAATACGTTATGAAAACCACGAGAAGCCGACCAACTTTTCCGATAATCCGGACTAAATCGCCCGTCAGAGGCAACTCTTCGGAACGACTCAAGAATAACTTCCCGATTTTCAGAATAACCACGGAGACACGGAGGGCACGGAGAATTCGAGTTGGGAATGGGGAGTGTGGAATGGGGAGTTTTGACCTTCCCCGCTAATATCAACTATCAAAGAAGAGGCTACTTCCGTCTCATTCTTGGTTCTGATTGATGAACGTAGATTCGTGTTCTTCTGTCTTTACTTCCGTCTTCTCTGTGTTCTCCGTGCCTCCGTGGTGAATCCCATCTGTCGAAGTTGTTTTTGAGTTATCCTTGGCTCTCGTGGCGTTTGCTTTCACGAATGCTTTGGATTGCTTCTTCCAATGTCTTGCCACGGAACATGCTGAATGACTCGACCGACGTGCGCTGCGAATCGAGGGTCGACAAGACAACTGGTTTGGCAACCTCCGCACGGGGTTGCTCTGTAGGGCCAACAGAAAAACCGAGCCGGTTCGTGCTGGACGGCACCGGTTCGGCAAACAAGAACACCAGGCCGAATCCTAAAAGCAGGCCACCAACGCCGCCCGCGGCGATGATCGTCTTGCGAGTCGGTCCGCTGGGGCGCACACCGGCTTCCACACCGTCGATTCGGCTAATTACGCTCGCACTATGGGCGCCAGCTTGGCGTGCGCGGGCATCCGCCAGATTCTTGCGGGCAGTTTCCACAAGGCGAGTGTGATTCTGCACAGAAGCGACCAGATTCGAGTACTGGGCCCGGCCCACAGCCAGGTTCGACATGCGATTGCGGCTGGCTTCGTACTTGGCCGCGAGCGCTTTCTCACGTTCGCTGCTCAGTTCGATTTCAACCTGCACGCCTCGAATCGCCACTTCGACCTCCTTATTCAATTGGGCGCGGACCCGGGCCTCGGCCTCGCGAGCGGCGATCACATAGGGATGAGCTTCCGCGCGGCTGCCGAGCAGGGTTGCAGTGCGAATCTGGGCACTCACCAAGGCGCTCTTCAATTGACTTACCGCGGGCTGGGAAACCAGCAAACTGTTGGGCGTAGCCAACAACTGTTGAGGATCTTCCTTCGCCGCCTGCAGCAGCTTGAGCAGTTGCTCATTTTCGCGAAGACGAGCCTCATTGGCCCGGCGGTCGTTTTCGATCGCCTGCAATTCTTGTGAAACCTGGCCCTGGCCACCTATCTCGGCGTTCAAGCTGCGAAGTTCGGCCAAATCGGCGCCCACGTTCGCTTCGAATTTCGAGAGTCGGCCGATCTGAGCATTCAAATCGCCTTCGGCCATTGCGACG
>CAZGMU010000012.1:24909-26856 GCA_964526975.1 uncultured Planctomycetaceae bacterium | reverse complement strand
CATATACAGGCCGAGTTTGTCGCGAAGATTCAAAACCTTCTTTTGAAACAACGTTCGTTCGTTATCCGGCGTTCGAGCGACGAGGTCGATCTGGCGTTGCAATTCGCCATCCTTCTGACGTAGTTCATTGAGCGAATAGCGGAAGAACCCGGGGCGCATCGGCAGGCCGAGCGCTTGGAGGACATCGGGATGCTCGATTCGGAAGATACGATGGTCGTTCGCGGCCTTCGCGCCAGAGATCACGTCGAGCAGCCATTCGATGGCGGGCAGTTTTTTCACTACCTCCCCCTTATCGTTGATGACACCTAGCTCCTGGCGGCTGGAGATGACCTGCAAGCTATTGCGGGCAAGTGTGTCGAACGGTTTGACGCGTCCCTCGACAGCCACGGGCAGTTTGCCGAAGTCGTAGATCTGCATTTCGCTCGGCGCGGATTTCAGCATCGTCGTTTTGCTCATCAGATAAGCGGCAAGCAGCAGCACGATGACTGCAGGGAAAAAGCGAGCGAAGCCATGTTGGGCGCCTGCATCCTGCCATTCGAGATCGTCGGCGCGGTTATGGAGGAATCGCGTCAGGATCGGGCCGAAGTGAGCGAGCATGCCGATCATCACGAGCATGCAAGCGGCGTAGGGCGTCATCCAGGTCGGGTTGCTGACGACCTGAAGGACCGTCGTCTTTTCAGTGGCCTTGTCGTAGTCTTGCTGATAGAACGTGGTTCCTTCGTATCGTAATGGGTTGTTCATCCAAATGAGGACTTCACGATCGATGTTGCGGTCGGGGTCTTTGAATTGAACGAGCGAGGAATAATTTTTAGGAGTGTTGGTGCCGGTGTAGCGGTCGAACGAGAACTTTTTGAGCGAAACTGTGAAGGGATGGTAAATGCGCTCGAAACGGAGGGCGATGTCGTACTTTTTGCCATCGACCTCGACTGGTTGCTCAACAAAACGGCCATCCGCGCCGAGGAATTGTAGCGACGTGAGATAGGTGCCGAGCGACTTGCCAGTGTCCTTGGCAATGAGCTCGATGTACGCGGAGGGCAGATCAACACGAGCCGCTTCTTCGCCGACGCCGCTGGACGGGCGGATGGATTCGGCGATGTATTTGGCGCCGAGGCCGATTGCGGCCGGGTTGGATTCGCCCGCCTTGAACTCCTTGAGGCGAGAGTTGGGCATCCATTGGAGAACGCGAATCTTGAACGGCAGATCGGCATGATCGATCGGCTCGTTTTTGCCGACGTTGGCCTCAAGGAGCGACTTAGGGACGACCGTAACTTTGTCGTTGTCTTTAGACGAATGGTCGGTGACGGCCAACTCGTAAGCGCGGATGTCGTCGGAGAAGCCGGTGGTGCCACCCTCGGGGATCGACATGCGCGACTCGACGGCCCCAGCCGTCGTGAGAAGTTGGCCGATCATCATCAGAGCCACGCCGGAGTGAAGCAGCACGATACCAGCCCGCTTGCGGAAGACCATCACGCAGCCGGTGAGCAGCACGATGCCGGCGAAGGTGCATTTCAAAAGTTCCCAGAGGATGCGAATGCCGGAGTCGTCGAGGCGGGCTTCGGGGTGGGCGAGCAGCCAAATCGAGAGAGCGACCAGCAGCACATCGGCAACGAGCAGGATGCTCCATTCGATGTTGCGCATGCGATCGCGGTAGAAGATGACGAAGTACGCGCCGACGATTGAGATCAGCACCAACAGGCCGCGGAAGAACTGCCAAAGCAGGTTACAGAACTCGGGCGACAGGCGGCTAGCGACCGAGTGGCTCATGCCGGTGCTGATGACACCGTACGTGAGGAGTATGCCGGCGGCGAGCACGCCCAGGCCGACCGCGAGGCGGCGGCCTTCGGCGGCGACTTTGAAGCGGAGGGCGTGAGCGGCTGCGAGGTTTGCCAGGAGGGCGACACCGAGCAACTTGCCGCCGGGGAAGTAGAAACCGTGCGTAAGGTTCCA
>CAZGMU010000012.1:0-24899 GCA_964526975.1 uncultured Planctomycetaceae bacterium | reverse complement strand
GTCGATGTTTTTGTTGAAAATCTGGGCAAGCCGCTCGAAGACGCGAAACTCGACCAGGGCGAACCAGCGGCTGAAGTAAAGATCGTTGACGACTTTCCAGACGTCGTGATCCTTTTGAGCCAGTGTGCCAACAAAAACCAGGAAGATCGAGGCTGCGAACAGCACGACGGTCAACCGGAGCGAGGCTAGTGCGCTAAGCGCACGGGTGAGATAGTATTGAGCCGCTGGAATCGACGGTGGAGCGACGGTTTCGCCAGTGAGGGCGCGCGGTCGGATTAGTTCACTTGTTGCCATTGCCGGCTTCTTTTTCGGGAGAGAATTTGAATGACTTGAGGAACGACTTAAATTCGTCTTCATGCTTTTTGACTAGTTCCCGCTCGCCCCGGAGCTTGACGAACCAAACTTGGTTGCTTGCCTTCATGATCGCGGCGAGCGTGGCTTCGTTGGATTTTGATTCTTCCGGCTTCGATGTATCGGGAATCATCGGGGCGTAGATGGCAGGCGTGCCGTCGACGTCGATCGATTGGATCGCGGCGGCGACAGTTTCCTGGGTGAGGGGGCTAAGGCCGATTTCGCCACGCCAACGGTTGATGTTGACTAAGGGGTCGGCGATCTGAGGACCCGCGTCGATTGGAAACTCGAACATCGTAAGTTTCGCCGGCTCCGCGCCGTCGCCAACGGCGAACTCGGCGCGGCGCATACCGCTGGCGGGCACCGATTTCCACGACGCAGCAGGAGTAAATTTGGGCAATGGTGTGACGGTTGGAGGGGCTATCGGACCTGCGCTCGGCGATGCGTCGATTGGCGGATGCCCGGCGGGGAGGTCGGTAGAGGAAGTGTTGGGCGAAAGGGGTGGCGCTTTGGTGACAGCGTCGACAGGTGGATGGCCATCGGGGAGTCGGCTGTTTGGTGGTTGCTTCGGATTGCTTGGACCGCCAGCTTGCGACCCCATTGCACCGCCGGCGAATGGCGGCGTCATGCCGCCGGATTGGAATTGGCCACGCATGTCGACGATGGTGAGTGGCACTTTGCTGCCTTCAGCCGGATGCGATACTTCCGGAATCTGGGCTGGGGCGATCGGGGCGAGCTGCAACTGGCCACGCCAACGGTTGATGTTCATCAACAGGTTTTCCGCAGTGCCGGCCCAAGGGGTGGTGTTGACGGTAATCTCCAGACGCTTGTCGCCGGGGATGACAATTGTCGCCAGACGAAACGGACCGGTGCCGGCTTCTTCTTTCCAGCCGGTGGGGAGCTTCCAGGTGGCGCGGTCATCGGTGCCGATCGTTAGTGCCGTGAAGAAGTCGTTGATTTCTTTTTCGTGCTTATCGATTTCGGCGATGGGGCCGACGGCTTTGAAAAACCAGGCTGTCTGGCCGGAGGGCAGAATGGCGGCCAGCATGCGGTCAGTGGGTTCGCCGGGTTTGGCATTGGTGGTGGCGGCGACCGGAGTTTGCGTCGGCTCCTTGGGGACAGTGTAGGTTTGGATCTGCTCGGTCTTGCCACAGCCGAATACGAATAGGAGCAAAGCCGCGAGGATCGTGGCAAATTGGCGGGGAGCCTGGAGATGGAGCGTCGATGGCATGCAACCGAAGCGGCGGGGCGGCCGCGAAGCACGAGGAATGGAGGTGGGACCAGCCCGCAGGGGCGACGCGCGAGCACGGAGCGCAGGAAGGGGCCGGTCTCGGAATTATAGCCGGAGTTGCCCGGCGGGGTAACGCTGGAAAGTATATGAAAGTATTCGGGAATTCCGGGCGGCACGCCCTGAGTCTTCAAAGGGCGGTGATATTGCACGACCCGAAGAACCACGCCTTTTCCAACGTGTCAGGGTGTGCCACCGATACCTTTAAGAAATGTCGGGGAGCGCCAAATGTATCGTGAGTACGAATTCGTACAAAAAATTCGTGGGTGGCGACGTTGGGGGATCGCCGGAGCCCGGACCGCGTGGCGGTCTGGCTATTTTGGTGGATTAAGCAAGGCGATTGATTTGCTTGTAGCCTGTTAGCGACCGAGGAACGGATTGAGCGCTTGCAGGAGCGTGCTGTTGATTTTACCGACGCCGTCGAAGTTCCAGATGTTGCGGACGAGATCGTACGTCATCATTCCACACAGGCTGATTAGGAGTAGACAGGCGGCGAGCGAGAGGACGTTCCACAGCGAGAACGGCGTGTCTGGTCCGGCAGGGACAGAGGCCATGGGGGCCGCGCCTGGCGTCAGACCGAGGCCGAAGTCTTCGCTGATCATGCCGGCTTCTTCGCCGAAGCCGCTGGCCAAAGGTGCGCCGGCGGATTCTTCGGAGATTTCGTCAAGGGCGATGACTTGCGAGCTGTCTTTTTCATCGTCGCCATCGTCGTCGCCAAGGGGCGTGAGCTGGAAGTCGCCGATTTTGGATTCGGGGCCAACGCTGATCGCCAGTGGTTCGAGCGAAGCGCTACTTTCGGAGATGATCGAGCTGCCCATGCCGAGGTCGAGCGACGAACCAATCGGCGCGGAGCCGCTCAGGTCGAGCGAGACTTCATCGAGCGCGAGGCCGCTATCGGAAGGCGAAATGATATTGATGCCGCTGCTCTCGCCGGAGAGGGTGACGTCGCTGCCATCGCCGAGAACCTGATCATCGTCATCGTCGAGTTCAAGTGCCGAGAGACCAGCGAGCGCGCCGCTGGAACCCTTACCGCTTTTTTCTCCGCTGAGATCGATGTCTGAAGCGCCAGCGGCGAGGCCGCTATCGAGCGGGGCGAGGTCGAGGTCGCTGAGGCCGCCCAGGTTGCTGGGTGCCGGCGCTTTCTTGCCCGACTCGGCGGCCTTGGCCGCGGCTTGGGCTTTGGCGACATCCTCGGGAGCAAGAATGCGGCTGGACTCGGCTTCGAGGTCGACTTCCAGTTCTTCGAGCCCTTCGAAGTTGCCGGATGGGCTCGGGAGATCGAGGCCGAGATCATCGTCGCCAATCGGCAGAACATCGGACTCGCTGGCGAGGCGGACATCGCTCGCGGGGCCGGCGCCTTTATCGATTGGGGAAAGATCAAGATCGGCATCGAGATCGGCCTTGCCGATGATCGTGCTGGGAGAGCCGCTCATCGAGCCGCCGAGTTCGGTTTCGCTGAGAAGAATGGAATCGGTGTTGATATCGATCGAGCCGTCGTCATCGAGTGCAAGAGCGTCGTCGGAACCTTCGTCGAGACCAGCGACAGTGGGTTCATCGACGTCGTCCAGGCTGATATCGCTGGCGGGGCCGGCGATCATTTCTTCCGAGTCGAGACTGAGGTCGAAGCCTTGTTCGGTAGGCGACGCTTTTGCGACGGGTTCATCGGCCGGTGCGAGGGAGAGCTCATCGTCGGCGAGGCTAAGCTCGTCTTCGTCGGCCGCGGATACGGTGGGCGCGGCAGTGGAGAGGGCTGGCGAAGAATCGGCGGGAAAAGTGTAGTCCTCGTCTTCGTCGTCGATCGTGAGCGCGAGGTCGCTGGACGAAGGATCGCCGGAAGGAATGCCCTCTTCGGCGAGTTTGTCGATCGCTTCGCTGCGGAACTTCCAACTGGCGCCGTCTTTGTAGCCGGTGACTTTGTTTGCTTCGCGCAGCGCGAGTAGGCGTTCCTTCGTGATGCCGAGCTGTTCGGCTGCCTCGTCGAGGGTCAAAAACCGTTGCGCCATACGTGCCTCGTTGTGACAACAGCCACCACGCGGCACGTTGGCCAAGTCGCGCTCGACTTGGCGAAGTGCCTAGCGTTTGAGGCCGTTGCGAATATCCTGCGGTAGCGGATTGCCGCTGTTGAACTCGGTCAGTTGCAAGTCCCAAGTGAGGTTGCGGACACTCTTCGGCGAGATTTCACCCGTGCTTCGATCGACGTGATACACCGCCATGACGCGCTGCTTCGGATCGATCACCGTGACGGTGAGCGCCGCGCCTTCGGTGGCGCTGACGTGCGTAATCAATTCGTTGCTAGCGGATCGAGCGGGGAAATCTGCCGGCGGAGCAAATGGCTGCTGCGAGGAACCTCGATCAGCCAGAACCGCAATCACCAAACCTGCACCCAGCAAAGCGCCGAATAGCGAACGTCGCATAACATCCTCCACGAAGCCGCCGAGGCGGACCCGAGTTGAGGAATTCGGTGCTTCCATTTTCCATTCTAAAAGCACCGCATTCCGATTCAAGCTAAATCCCTCACAGGCCAGAGTTTAGATCGGGCCGGTCGTGATGGGAGGGTAATGCCGGCCGTGCGGCCGGTTGTCGCGATTGGTCACCTGGCCAAGTAGTGGCTTTCGCGGATCTGCGGACGCCGCTAAGCTACGGCCGGGTAAACCTTTACGCTTACAAGGGCGGAGAGTTTAGTGGTGAATCGCTGGATCAGCAAGGCCGGGAGACATGACTGAAATCGCCGAAAGATTGCAATTTGCCGTGGAAATCGCCCGGGAGGCGGGCGACCTGACGCTGCGGCACTTCCGCCGATCCGATCTGACGGTCGAGCGGAAACCCGACCAGTCGCCGGTCACGATTGCCGACCGATCGGCCGAGGAGCTACTACGGCAGCGGATTGGTGAGCGGTTTCCGGGGGACGGCATTATTGGGGAAGAGCTTGGCGAAGTGGGGGGCCAGAGCGGTTTTCAGTGGATTCTTGATCCGATCGACGGAACGAAGTCGTTTATTCATGGTGTGCCGTTGTATACGACACTCGTCGCGGTGCTGCAAAACGGGGAACCGCGGATGGGGGTGATCCATGCGCCGGCGGTCGATGAAACGGTTTACGCGGCCAAGGGAGGCGGTTGTTGGTATATCGATGGTGCGAATGCGGAGCCAAAAATGGTTCAGGTTTCGTCGGTAGAAACGCTTGCTGAGAGCTTGCTGCTGACGACGGAAGTCGGCGGTTTCCGCCAGCGGACGAGTGGCGACGCGACCGAGAAATTCATGCGTTTGCAGCGATCTGCTCGGCTGGCTCGCACTTGGGGCGATGGTTACGGTTACCTCATGGTGGCCACCGGGCGGGCCGAGGTGATGATCGACCCGATCGTGAATTTGTGGGACGCGGCATGCCTTCAGCCCATTATCGAAGAGGCGGGCGGGCAGTTTTCGGATTGGCAGGGCAACGCGACGATCTGGGCGGGCGAGGCCGCGGCGACCAATGGGCGGGTTGGTCGAGAGGTTCTGGCGATATTGGGAGCCAAGTAGGCGGCGTTTTGCCGGTTGTCCAAGTCCAGCAATCGGCTATACTTACGATTCTTCTACAAAGCTGACTAACTGGCAACAGAAACAGATAAAGCGATACGAGGTAAGCGATGGCTCGGCAGTGTGGCATGTGTGGCAAGGGGGCGCAGCTCGGCAACCGAGTGACGACCCGCGGCAAGCAGAAGTACTTGGGCGGTGTCGGTACGAAGGTGACGGGCATTACTCGCCGGACTTTCAAGCCAAATTTGCAGCGAGTGAATGTTTCGACAGATAACGGCACGCATAAGGCGATGCTGGTCTGCACGCAATGCATCCGCAGCGGCGCGATCACCAAAGTCGTGCGCGCGGCACCGTTCAAAGTGCCCCACGAGGCGACGAAGGCCAAAGCCAAAATCAAAAAGTAAATAGCCGACCCATCTTGGGTCGGTTGCGTTCAGCATTGGCCGCACCTTTCCGGCAGCATCTCCGGCCAGAATGACCGGCTATGTATTTCTTTGATGAGCATTTCGCGTCAAGATATCGAGAAGGTCGCTCTGCTCGCTCGGCTTCAGTTGACCGATGACGAGCTTTCCAAAATGACTGTCGAATTGGCTCAGATCGTGGGCTACGTCGACCAGTTGGGCGAGGTCGATACGGACGGTGTCCAACCGATGGCGCATGCGATCGAGACGGCGAATGTCTTTCGCGACGACGCGGTGGCCGCTAGTCTGCCGCGTGACGAGGCGCTTGCCAATGCGCCCCACCGAGACGACCGTGGTTACTTCGTGCCGGCGGTGCTGGGCGAGTGACGTGACCGTTAAGTTCCAATTAAAGCGATAAAGATGGTTCCGTTGGGGTGATTGCCGATTTTCGGTCGTCCCTGTGGAACTATTTTTTTGCTACATTGTTCTTTCCCTGGTTACGACTCTTTGCGGGCAGCCTACGATTCGGCGCCTTTTTCTTTTTGTGACTTCAATGTTGTAGCTCCTCGATGTCGTTTTATCAGCAAACAGCCACCGAACAGTTACGCAGCCTGCAATCCGGGGCGATTTCGTCGGTTGAATTGACGCAGGCATGTTTTGACCGGATCGACTCGCTCGATGGCAACGTGGGGGCGTTTCTGAGCGTCGAAAAGGAGCGGGCTCTCGCTCAGGCGGCGGAGGTGGATGCACAGCGGGCTGCAAAGCAACCGGTGGGCCGACTTGCCGGGCTGCCGATCGCGGTGAAGGATATTTTTTGTGAGCGCGGACTGACGACGACCTGTGCATCGCGAATGCTCGAAAACTTTCGGGCACCGTACGACGCGACCGTGATTTCGAAACTGCGCGAGGCAGGAGCCGTGCTGGTCGGCCGCACGAACATGGACGAGTTCGCCATGGGGGGCTCGACCGAGAACTCGGCTTTCAAGAAGACTACGAACCCGTGGGACTTGGAACGATCCCCGGGCGGGTCGAGTGGCGGTTCGGCGGCGGCGGTAGCCGCGGGAATGACGGCGGCCGCGATCGGTACCGATACGGGCGGCTCCATTCGGCAGCCGGCCGGTTTGTGTGGCGTCGTGGGGATGAAGCCGACGTATGGCCGCGTGAGCCGGTATGGAGTCGTGGCGTTTGCGAGCAGTCTCGACCAAGTGGGCCCGTTTGGTCAGTCGGTTGAGGATGTTGCGCTCGTGCTTGAATCCATTGCCGGGCACGATCCGCGCGACTCCACTTCGATCAAAGCGCCCGTGCCTCTCTACTCCGAGTCGGTGAACAAGCCGCTTACGGGTCTTCGGATCGGTTGGGTGCGTGAACACTTCGGACCCGGGCTTGATTCGGACGTGGAGAAGTCCGTTCGTGCCGCGCTCGATGTGTACAAGTCGCTCGGAGCAACATTGCACGAGATTTCGTTGCCACACAGTAAGTACGCGGTGGCGACGTACTACGTGATCGCTCCGAGCGAGGCGTCGAGCAATTTGGCGCGTTACGATGGCGTCCATTTCGGCTATCGTACGAACGAAAAAGAGATGTTGGCCGATTTGGCAGTGGAGCGAAAAAGCTTGGAGATGGCTGGCGACAAGGCAGGCCTTCATGATCTCGACTCGGCATTGGTGCGGATGTATCGCCGCACGCGGGCGGAAGGATTTGGCCCCGAGGTGAAGCGCCGTATTATGCTCGGCACTTACGCGCTCAGTGCCGGCTATTACGATGCCTACTACCTCAAGGCGCTAAAGGTTCGTCGATTGATCCGGCGAGATTTCGACGAAGCGTTCGAGAAGGTCGATCTCATCGCGGGACCGATCACGCCGTCGCCGGCGTTCAAGATCGGCGAGATGTCGGACGACCCGCTGGCGATGTACCTCGTTGATATTTACACGGTAAGTGCAAACTTGGCGGGCTTGCCGGGCCTTTGTTTGCCGTGCGGCGTTTCGGCAAACGGCCTGCCAATTGGTTTGCAGCTACAAGCGCCGGCCCTGGAAGAAGAACGCTTGCTAAGAGGCGCACGAATGTTTGAGCAGGCAACCGAATGGCATAAACGACGGGCATCGCTTTAGAAAGAAGGGATTTGCCACAGAGGACACGGAAGGCACAGAGAAGAAAAAATTGGTCATTGCAATTTATCACTCGTCATTGGCCATGTCTAAAAATGACCAAATTTCAGATGACACAATATAGTCTCGTTTCCTCTCCGTGATCTCTGTGCCCTCTGTGGCAAATACTCGACGACAAGAAAGATGAATCAACCCTATACCACAGTTATCGGCCTGGAAGTGCATGTGCAGCTAAGCACGGCGAGTAAGTTGTTTTGTGGTTGTAGTACGACGTTTGGGGCAGAGCCGAATACGCAGACTTGCCCCGTGTGTATTGGGATGCCCGGCACGCTGCCGGTCATGAACCGCGAGGCGTTTCAGCTTTCGCTCAAAACAGCCATTGCGCTCGACTGTGAGATTCCGGTGTTCACCAAATGGGATCGGAAGCAGTACTACTATCCTGATCTACCGAAGAACTATCAGATCAGCCAGTACGATCTTCCCATGTCGCAAGAGGGCCGGTTGGAGATCAGTGATCCAAAGGGGGCATTTGAGCCGAAAACAGTTCGCATCCGTCGGGCCCACCTGGAGGAAGACGCGGGCAAAATGCTGCACGACGAGAAGACCGGCAAGGGGGACAGCATGGTCGATCTCAATCGGACCGGCACTCCCCTGCTCGAAATCGTCACGGAGCCAGACCTTCGCAGCTCGGCCGAGGCGAAGGTTTTTCTCAACGAGTTAAAGTTGCTGCTCGCCTATCTCGGTGTATCGGACTGCAATATGCAGGAAGGCAGCCTGCGTGTCGATGCGAATGTAAACCTGCATGTGGAAACCGCAGCGGGCAAGGTCGCGACGCCGATCGTCGAGATCAAGAACATGAATAGCTTTCGCGCGGTCGAGCGAGCGCTCGATTATGAGGCGGAGCGGCAATGGCGCGAGTGGCAGGAGACCGGTCGCAAGCTGGGTGAAGCGCCGAAGCAGACTCGCGGCTGGGACGATGTGGCCGGTGTGACGCGTGGACAACGCAGCAAGGAAGAATCGAGCGACTATCGGTACTTTCCTGATCCCGATCTTGCGCCCGTGACCGTTGATCCGCAGCAGGTAGACGTCATTCGAGTCGGCCTGGGCGAACTGCCGGCCAGACTGCGGGGGCGTCTGGAGTCGGAGTTCAGCCTATCGGCTTACGATGCGGATGTTTTGGTAAACCAAGGCCGGGCGGTAATCGACTATTATTTAGCGGTAGCCAAAAAATCGGGCGACGGCAAAGCTGCTGCGAACTGGGTCACGCAGGACATATTGCGGCTAATGAAGGAGCGAGGCCTTGCAATCGAGGCAGTGCCCGTTGGCAGTGCGGCCTTGGCCGATCTGATCAAGAAAGTGAAGGCAGGCGATGTCCTCAGCGCTCGGGCTCGTGAAGTCTTCCAGGCGATGGCCGGCAGCGGTATCGACGCCGCTACGGCAATGGAGTCGATCGGCATCGCCGCGGTCGACGAGTCGGAATTAGTCGCTCTTTGCGAAAAACTGCTGGCCGCGAACCCGAAGACTATTCAAGATGTGAAGGGTGGCAAGGTGCAAGCGATCGGTGCCTTGATCGGCCAGGCCAAGAAACTGAATCCAAATATTGATCCCAACCGATTGCGAGAAATTTGTTTACAATTGATTCAATCGACTGATCCATAGCCCTGGGGATTCCGCCATGGCTCAAGCTCTTCTGTCGCCTGCAATTATTACGCTCACGACCGATTTTGGTCCCGGCAGCCGCTATGTCGGCGCCATGAAGGGAGTGATCCTTTCGATCAATCCGCAAGCGACGATCATCGATCTGTCGCACGCGGTGCCGCCGAGAGACATTCGTGCCGGAGCAATTGCGTTATCCGAAACGGCCATATGGTATCCGCCTGGGACGATCCATATTGCAGTGGTCGACCCAGGCGTCGGCAGCAAACGCCGGATTGTGTACGCTCAGATTGGGGCTCAGCACTTCATCGCGCCAGACAATGGGCTATTGAGTCGCTTGGCGATGATCGAGCGACCCTCTAAGATAATTTGCGTTGACGAGCCTCGCCATTGGTTGCCCGAGGTGTCGCGTACGTTTCACGGCCGCGATATCATGGCGCCAGTCGCGGCTCGATTGAGCTTAGGACTCGCACCCGAAGAGCTGGGCCGGCCCCAGCCTCAACTAGTAGAAATCCCGTGGGCGGAGGTCGAGCAAGTGTCTAACCGCATCGAAGGCGAAGTGATCGAGGTCGATTCGTTCGGAAACCTGATCACGAATATTACGCGATCGATGCTCGACGGTTTGCCAAACCGCGATGCCGTGCTCATCACCTGCGACGAGCACGAAACGCAGGGGATTTTCGCCACGTTCAGCGACCAGCCGCCGATGACGTTCATGGCCCACGTCGGCTCGACCGGGCGGCTGGAGTTGGCGATTGTGGATGAAAATGCCTCGGCCATGCTTGGAGTCAAGGTCGGCACGCCGGTTTGCGTGACGTGGTGATCGGCAGTGCGAACATGAACGACTTGCCGACCCACGACGAGTTGCGTGACTGGGATCGTCGCCATCATTGGCATGCGTTCACGCAGATGGCCGAGTACGAGCCGCTGATCATCGAGCGCGCGGTTGGTTGCCGGCTAATTGATATCGATGGCCGCGAGTATATCGACGGCGCGAGCAGCATGTGGTGCAACGTGCATGGCCACAACCACCCGCGAATCAATGCCGCGATTCGTGAACAGCTAGATCGAGTTTCGCATTGCACGTCGTTAGGGATGGGTGCCGATATGACCGTACGGCTGGCCAAGCGACTGGCCGACGTTGCGCCGGGCGACTTGGAGCATGTCTTTTTTGCCAGTGATGGCTCGTCGGCGAATGAAGTCGCGCTGAAGATGGCATTTCAGTATTGGCGTCAATGCGAGGAGCCACAGCCTCGCAAGACGAAATTCATTGCGTTCGGCGAGGCATATCACGGGGATACCTTGGGGAGCGCGAGCGTCAGTGGAATCGCTCGCTTTCATGCGTTGTTCAAGCCGTTGTTGTTCGATGTAATCCGTTCGCCGATTCCCGATGCTCGCTGTCTACCCGCCGACGCAGCGCCTGGAGCAGCGGATCAGTATTTCTTGGCAGAGGTCGAGGGCCTCTTGCGGCGTCACCACGAGGAAGTCGCGGCTCTGGTTATCGAGCCGATCGTGCAATGCGCGGCGGGAATGGTTATGCACCCGGACGGTTTTTTGAAAGGGCTGCGCGAGCTTACGCGCGCGTATGACGTGCTGCTGATTGCCGATGAGGTGGCCGTCGGGTTTGGGCGAACTGGCACAATGTTCGCCTGTGAGCGCGAGGCGGTCGTGCCCGATTTTCTCTGCTTGGGAAAAGGATTATCCGGCGGTTATTTGCCGATGTCGGCCACACTCACGAACGACGCGATTTACAAGGCTTTTCTGGGGCAATTCGACACGGGGCGCACGCTTCATCACGGCCATACATTCAGCGGCAATCCGCTCGCGTCGGCCGCGGCGCTGGCATCGCTCGATTTGTTCGAAGACGAACAGACTTTATCAAAGCTACCGGCGAAAATGGATCGCTTGAGCCAACATTTGTGCCGATTGGCGGAGCATCCGCACGTCGCGACCACGAGGCAGCGCGGTTTGATTGGCGCATTGGAGCTGACGCCCAATAAAGCGGCTGGAGTGCCCTACCCTTTTCAAGAGCGGCGTGCCTGGCGTGTATGCCGCGAGACTTTGGCCAAGGGCGTGTGGCTGCGGCCGCTTGCCGATGTGTTGTATGTCATGCCGCCGCTGGCGGTTTCGCTTGAAGAGCTGGATCTGGTGATGAGCACGCTGGCAGGGGCGATTGATTTAGTGACGCAAGCCGATTGAGTCGACGAACGATGCGCTCGATTCGATACCTATTGTTGCAGATTCGCAATCCTGGCGACCCGATGGCGAGCCAGGAAGTGGAGTGTTTTGCCAAGGCGCTCGATTGCGATGCATCTGCGATTCGCGTATTTGATCTGCTCAGCGCCGCTCCATCGATGGAGGTGCTGCGGCAGGTGGATATGGTGCTCTTGGGCGGGAGCGGACACTACTCAGTTGCGTCCCGCTCGAGCGATCCAAATGAACCCGCTCGCCCTTCTGCGGTCTGGATCGAGCGCACGCTGGAGGCACTTTGCGAAATACACGCCATTTCGAAGCCGACATTTGCGTCCTGCTGGGGGTTTCAGGCCATGGCCCGGGCGCTAGGCGGTGAGTGCGTTAATGATGTACCAAACGCCGAGTTGGGGACGGTCGAGTTGCGGTTGACCGGGGCTGGCAGTAGGGATCCGATCTTTGGCATGCTTCCTGAGGTTTTTTGCGCGCAGGCCGGGCATGAAGATCGCGTTTACCGCTTGCCAGCGGATGCGGAGTTGCTTGCCAGTTCGGGGCGTGTTCAAGAGCAGGCATTCCGTTTCAAGGGGCGGCCAATTTATTGCACGCAGTTTCACCCAGAGCTAAACCAGAAGGCGATGATCGAGCGTGTGATCGCGTACCCGGAATACATCGAGCGAATCGCGCGGGTGCCGTTCGATGATTTCCTGGGAAACGTTCGCGAGACACCGGAGGCCAACTCGCTGCTGAGGATATTTACAAGAGTTATTTTTGGTTAAGCACCTCGTTCCCACGCTCTGCGTGGGAACGCACTACCCAGCCGCTCTGCGGCCCGCCAACCATGACGCGCAGCCGCTACAAAATCTACGATAACGCCTACCCATATTTTGTGACCTGCACCGTCGTCGAATGGTTCCCCATCTTTACTCGCCAAGAATCCGTACAAATCATCCTCGATTCCTGGACATTCCTCCGACAAGAAGGCCGGCTGAAGCTATTTGCCTACGTGGTCTTGGAAAATCATGTTCATTTCATCGCTGCGAGCGACAACCTGAGTCAAGAAATCGGAGACTTCAAATCCTACACAGCGCGGCGATTAATCGATTTGCTGATTGTCTTGGGCGCCAAAACGATCCTGCAACAATTGGCATTTCGAAAGCTCAAGTACAAAAAGGATCGTGAATACCAGTTCTGGCAGGAAGGTAGTCACCCGCAACAGATACCAAGCGACGAGATAATGCGGCAGAAGATCGAATATATCCATTTCAATCCAGTCAAACGCGGGTACGTTGATGATCCCGTGCATTGGCGTTACTCGAGTGCGCGAAACTATGCCGGGATGCAAGGTTTGATCGAAGTAGACAAGGACTGGTATTAAAGTGGATTACCTATAAGGAGGCATCTTGTATTCAACTTGGCACCGAGAAAAGTTTGTAGCTTTGTGACAGCGACAAAGCCGTATATCAATCAAAATGTTCGATAACTGTAATCATTGAGAAGTAGTTCGATAAGAAATGAGAACGCGACGCAGAGCGTCGGGGTAGTGCGTTCCCACGCAGAGCGTGGGAACGAGGTTGCAGTGGGTCGAGTTAGACGTCTTCTTCTGTTGTTTCCATCCCCAGTTGCCGCATCTTACGGTAGAGGTTGGAGCGGTGGACGCCGAGGTTTTTGGCGGCCTGGCTGACGTTTCCCCGGGCGCTGTCGATGGCTTGTTGAATGTGTTTGCGCTGGAACTCGTGAGTGGCATCGTTCAGGTTGAGGCTGGCCCCGGTCATGGCCACTGTGCCGGTGGCGGGCGACAAGATGAAGGCGAGATCCTCTGCTTCGATTCGGTTGCCATTGGTCAGGTAGGCGAGGCGTTCCATCAAGTTTCGCAGCTCGCGGACGTTGCCTGGCCAGGCATGGCTTTCGAGCCGTTTGCGCGCGGCCGCGGAAAACTTGGGCGTTCTTCGCCCCGCTCGCTTGCTGAATTCACGTAGGAAGTGCTCTGCCAATAGCATGACATCATCACCGCGTGCCCGAAGCGGCGGTAGTTCGAGCGTGACGACGTTGAGGCGAAAATACAGATCCTCGCGGAAACGCTTTGTGCGAACCAATTCGACCAATTTCTGATTGGTGGCTGCGAGGACACGCACATCGGTGTGAATCGACCGGCTGCCACCAACGCGCACGACAGTTTTATCTTCCAACACGCGAAGCAGCTTGGCCTGACCAGCCAGGCTCATATCGCCAATTTCGTCGAGCAGCAGCGTGCCGCCCGAGGCCAATTCGAATTTTCCAGGCCGGGCTTCATGGGCATCGGTGAAGGCTCCTTTTTCGTGGCCGAATAGTTCACTTTCGAGGAGTGTCTCGGCAATGGCGGCGCAATTGACGGCGATGAATGGGTGCTTACGACGTCGACTACCAAAGTGAATGGATCGCGAGACCACTTCCTTCCCGGTGCCATTTTCGCCCAAAAGCAGCACTGCGAGATCGGTATCGGCCACGCGGCGGGCAGTTGCGCGGACCGCTTGAATCGGCGCGCTTTCGCCGACCAGCATCGCATCCTGGGCCGCTTGCTCTACCATTTTTTCCTGGCGGGCGACCAGTTCGACGAACTGTTGGGTGTTTTCAAGTGCGACAGCGGCGTAGGATGCCAGCTCGATTAGCCCACGTTGATCCTCATTGGTAAAAATGCCGGATCGCTTGTTAAGAAGCTCGAACGCACCGAGCCGTTCGCCATCGGGAGAATTGATCGGAACGCAGAGTAATGTTTTAGTGCGATAACCGGTTTGTTTGTCGACCGCCCGATCGATTTCCTGTTCGTCGATCTCGCTATTCACTCGACGCGGTTCGCCCGTTTGAATCACCTGTCCGACGATGCCGGCGCCGTCGGGAAGCCGCAACTCGCCGTTTTGAACTCCCAAGGCCGGCCGGCCAACGACAACCTTGTTCGGCTTGTCCCAGAGGAAAATGCTGGCCCGGTCGGCGTTGAATAGTCGCGTTGCGGCTTCGGCCATGCGAACGAGGAGCGTTTGCATGTCGTCCGTCTGGTGCCATTGGTTCGTGATGTTGAGGATAGTTTGTAGTCGTTCGATGCGAGCGACCGCGCGAGCCCTTTGGTCGACAATCGCCACCGCCTCTGAAAGCCGGTTGGCGATGGCAGCGAGGCGCGATTCCGGGCATTGACTACGCACGAGCAGGACATACTCCGGCTCGGCGGTCGTCGCTGCTTTGCGAAACGCTTGGCCCAGCGGCGAGGCCAGCCAGCCCTCGCTGGCTATCGTATGGCCCTGCTCCAGTGATTCGGCTGCAAGCTCCAACGGGACGGCAGATCGAGAGACACCGCGAACCGCCTCGACCGACCATTGAGGCAGCGTAGCACGGACATAAGCGGCCGCGTCGGCATCCGTTGCCGACAGAACTAGTTCGAGCGTTGTCTCGAACAATTCGGCAACTTCCTTAACCTCGCTAGACAGGTGGAGCAGGTTCGGTACGATGTCTGGCATTGGTATTGAGATAGTAATGGGCCCACAATCAGCCTCAGACGAGTGTATCTCGACTGAGGAACTACAGAAAACCCTGCGAATAACGTGTGATTTACGTGGCTGCTGTCATTTTCGCGACAGTTACCTGTTATCTAAATGATACATCACGCAGGCAGCCCGGCAACCTTGGAGGCGTTGGATGCAACCACTATTTGAGAACAAAAAAGGCCTGATCACGGGCGTTTTTAACAAACAATCGATCGCTTGGGCGATTGCTGAGCGGATTTTGGAGGAAGGAGGAACCTGTGGGTTTTCGTACATGCCGGATAAACCGGATGACGAGCGAAAGAAGAACCTCGGACGCGTCACGAAGTTGACCGAGGGCAATCCGCGGGCCGCGTTTTTGCACCCGATGGATGTGACCAATGACGAGCAAATCGCTAACCTGATGCAGGCGGCGCATAGCAAGCTAGGCAAGCTCGACTTCCTGCTCCATTCGATTGCTTTCGCATTGCCAGACGATTTGAAACGCGACACCATCGAAACAAGCCGGGCGGGCTTCAAGCTGGCGATGGAAATCAGCGCGTATAGCTTGATTGCGCTGGCCAACGCAGCTCGCGATATTCTCAATGATGGTGCAAGCATTCTTACGCTGACCTACTACGGCGGCGAGCGGCCTGTGCCCGGCTACAACGTAATGGGCATTTGTAAGGCGGCACTCGATTCGGTCGTCAAATACTTGGCTTATGATCTGGGGCCACGAGGGATTCGCGTCAACGCGCTCAGCCCTGGACCTCTGCAAACGATTTCCGGCCGCGGCGCTGGAGTCGACGAGATGCTGGGCTTGTACGAAGCGATGTCGCCGCTGGGGCGGAATGTCACGCACGAAGAAGCAGGCAAGTCTGGCGCTTTCTTGCTGTCGGATATGTCGTCGGGCATTACGGGCGAAATCTTGCATCTCGATGGCGGCTACAACGTGATGGGGTCACCAGGGCGGATGCTCGACAAGATCAAGGCGGCTACGCAGCAAGGCGGCTAACCGCTAATTGGCGCTAATGGGGCGCTAAGTAGCGGTTCTTTGAATTTGTTTTGCCTTCCAACTCATTAGCGTTTATTAGCGTCCATCAGCGGTTAAAGCCGGTTCTTACGTGCTAGCGGGGGGCCTGCATCTTGTGTTGAAATCGGCCTAGCTTGCTTTCGAGTTTCATTGCTAGAGTGTGCAATCTTTACAAAAGCCGACGAGGCATGAACCTTCGTCTGTGTGGCCTTCGTAAAGAATATTTGACCGTGATTTTGACAACGATGAGGACTTACCGGCCGCACGGCCCTTGGTAAACACACGCTTTCGGCGTGATGTTTGCTATGAGGCGGTCACTCAGGTTTGCGACAGGATCGTCGCAGATCGCGAATCATTCGATTCGCAAAAAATGCGCTTGCTGTTCGTCACCCGCTTTTGGCGACAGTGTGCGTGCGACATGGACGTAGCACGGAGGATTTTTGAGCATGGAAGCTCGCTTCGCTCGGGTCGTTCCCGCATCGGCCCTCTTGGTTTGCATTTGCCTCGTAGCGCCTGGTTCGATTGCCCAGGCGGCAGCCGGTTATAAGACCACGAACTTCGTCGTCTCGGCGCCGACACCACAGTTGGCCAAGGAAATCGGCGACCAGGCCGAGGTGTACCGTAAACAGCTCGCGATCGAATGGCTGGGGAAAGAATTGCCCGCTTGGTCGAAGCCGTGTCCGATCAGTGCGCAAGTGCAGCCGAATCTTGGCGCCGGCGGCAAGACCAGCTTTGTGTTCGATCGCGGCGAAGTCTTCGGTTGGAAGATGGATATTCAGGGATCGCGCGAGCGGATTTTAGATTCCGTATTGCCGCACGAAGTAACGCACACAATTTTTGCGTCCTACTTTCGCCAACCCGTGCCACGTTGGGCGGATGAAGGCGCTTGCACGACAGTGGAGCACCCGAGCGAAGTTTCCAAACAGGAGCGAAATCTGATCCAGTTTTTGAAGACGGGCCGTGGCATACCGTTTAGCCAGATGTTCGCGATGAAAGAGTATCCATCGGACGTGATGCCACTTTATGCGCAAGGCCATTCACTCAGCGAATGGTTGATCGAAAGCCGGGGCCGCAAAGCATTTCTCGAATTTGTGGGCGATGGGTTGAAGGACGAGAATTGGCCTCGGGCGGTCCGCGAGCACTATGGCTTTGATAGCCTGCTGGCGATGCAAAATTCGTGGAACGATTGGGTACGGCAAGGTCGGCCTAAGCTGACGCCGGAGACCTCACCGATTGGGCAGTTGGCCTCGAATACTCGAGGCGCTCAACAAGGCGGTACACCGGCCACGCCTGCTACGTTCCGCAGCCAAAGCCCGGACAACATGCCGCCATTTCGTCCCACGCCATCCGCTGATCGAGTGGTCAATGGAACGACGGTGACGGTTCAGCCGGCAACGCCGTCTGTCTATGCGGTGGCGACGCAGCGCGTGCAGGCGGAGCCGATCACGCCGCTCGGTTCGGCAGCCGATTCGTTTGGTCCGGCTGAGTCTTCGGACGGGAGCATCTACGATGCTTCGCGCGGCAACGCGACACTGCGACGCTAACCGATCTTAAAGATCTGTAGCGACACGTGGTAGAAGACCGGAGCGGCGAAGCAAATTGCATCGATTCGGTCGAGCACACCGCCGTGGCCCTCGACGAGCGTGCCATAATCACGCACGCCACGATCGCGCTTGATTGCCGACATGGTCATCGCGCCGGCAAAGCCCATCACGGCGACGACCATCGACATGAATGCCGTTTGCCAAAGGAACTTGTAGGGCGTGGCCCAGTGGAGCACCATGCCGACGAGGGCCGTGCTGGCCGAGCCGCCGACCAAGCCTTCCCACGTGCGAGCAGCGTTAATCGTCGGCGCAATTACATGGCGGCCGTAGAGTTGGCTCCAGACGAACTGGAGCGCTTCGGAAATTAAGGCCATTGCCACAAAGAAGAACAGTAGCCGGGCGTTGGCACTTGAGCCCTGAGTCGGCACTTCAAGATAAAGCAGCGCCGGCGCAAAGCTCAGGCAGTAGACACAGATCAACAGCCCCGATTGAATCTTGGCGATGCGTTCGAGAAATCGCTTGAAATCGCCAGCGAGGGCGACACGCGCGGGGATGAACAGGAAAGCATAAACCGGAATGAAAATGCTGAACAACTCATAGGAGTTGTAACCGACGAGAATGTATTGCAATGGCGTGAAGAAGGCGAAGACCCAAAACAACGCGCGATGATCGCCCAAGCGCGTAGGCGTCAGCGTGATGAACTCGCGCAGCGCCCAGAAGCTCATCAGGCCGAATAGCGCGACCGTCAGTGT
Source organism: uncultured Planctomycetaceae bacterium (assembly GCA_964526975.1). Lineage (GTDB taxonomy): Bacteria > Planctomycetota > Planctomycetia > Pirellulales > Lacipirellulaceae > JABDGM01. The sequence continues at coordinate 6,578 of CAZGMU010000012.1, read as the reverse complement.
GGGGCTGATAAAGGCGATCCCGAGCAGCGCGCAGATGATCCACCAGGCGCCCAATCGCCGGTTGAACGTGGCGATGGCCGCTGCGTTGAGCCCCAAATGTGGTTGGCGCTTGACGAACTGGCCGACCGCGGTTGCTATGGAAAGCAACACGACAACGACCGCCGCAAGTACCCAATCGCGCGGACCCATATTCTTAATCCACCTCCTTCAATCTCTGCACGGCTTGCCGGGCGCGGGCGAGAAAATCGTTCTTCGATTCACCTGCCTCGAGCCACATCGGCGGCCCGAATGTAATGCATGAAAGTAGCGGGACAGGCAGGAATTCGCCGCGTGGCAAGACGCGATTCATATTGTCGATATAGACCGGCACGAGTTCCAGGTCGGGCCGCTTCTTGCTCAGATAATACAGGCCGCTTTTGAACTCGCCCACCGTTTCCCCACCGGTTCGGCCCCCTTCCGGGAAAAGAATCAATGAATACGTCGAGCCAATTTCACGCACCATCAGATCCACCGGGCTTTGATGGACCTTGATTTCCTTGCGGTCAACGAGCAGGGCGTTGTATGTTTTGGCCATGTAACGACGCAACGGGCCTCGATCCCAGTAATCCTTGGCGGCCACAGGCCGAGTCCGTTGCCGCACATCGTGTGGCAATGCCGACCAGATCAGGATCATGTCCAGATGGCTGGTATGGTTGGCGAAATACACGCGTTGGCACGTGTCGGGCTGGCAATCGATCCAGCGCACGCTGGCCCCGCTGAGAAACCTGGCAACAGTGGTGATAAATAGCTCCGTGAGCATTTGAACATTATCGGGGCAGCAGAGGCATTTAGGCAATTCCAGGCTCAGGGGGGAAGGTCTTGCGAGCGTAGATCGACTCGATCAATCGTTCGTAGCCTTGCACCATCGTCTCGAGTGACCAGTCTCGGACGACCGCCTCGCGCGCCGCGGCGCCCATCGTGCCCCGCTGAAGCGGATTGTTCAAAAGTTGCAAGACGTGGCGGGCGAATTGATCAGCATCGCCAGCGGGCACGAGGAAGCCTGTCTGGCCTTCCACGACCGCTTCGTGGATCGAGCCGACATTGGTGGCGACAACCGGCCGGCCGGTGCTCATCGCTTCGAGGATCGAAACCGGGTTGGCCTCAATGTGCGAGGTAAGAGCAAACACATCCAATGTGGCTAGCAGCCGCGGCACATCAGCGCGCGAGCCGAGCATCAAGACATGGTCCCAGATTTCCAACTTACGCGCATGCTGTTCGATCGCTTCTCGGCAAGGACCGTCACCAATAACGACGAAGCGGGCCATGGGAAGCACGTCGACAACCCGGCGGGCTACATCCAGGAACAACTCATGGTTCTTCTCGGGTCGCAATGCCGCGACAATGCCGACAACCGGGGCCGTGGGGCCGATTCCCAGGTCGGCCCGGACGGCTGCTGAATCTGGAAAGGGAGCAAATCGGTCGGTATCGACGCCATTCGAAATTACCGCCACTCGGTCTTCCGTAATCTCCAGGTTCTTCGCCAGAAAGCGGCCATGCGATTCGGCGACCGCGATGAACGAGTCGGTAATCGGCGTAAGCATTTGATTGAGCCGCCCCACGCCATCCGGCCAGCCGGTGCTATGGAGAGCCGAAATAATGACTGGAACACCGACGCGGCGTGCGGCCAGCCGACCCCAGAACATTTTGTCACCCGCGCCGACCGTCACAACGGCATCGGTCTTCCGGCGTCGCAGCAGGCTAGTCAAGCGTGGCCAGACACGAAGGTCGTATTTCCCAGCGAGTAAATTGTGATGGACAGGAATCTCGTCGGCCAACGATTCGCCAAGAGTGCCAAGGTCTTTCAAGCAGCAAAGTTCTGGCGCAAAACGTTGGCGGTCGAGCCGGCGAATGACGTTGGCAGTGATCATTTCCGCCCCGCCGACGCGCATGTCAGTTTGAATGAACATCACGCGAAGAGGGCGTTTTATTACACTCTGAACGGCGCAAGCCGTATCCAAGTTGTCTAAATCAACGAAGGAGTCTATTGCCGAGCTGATGAGGCAAGTCGTGCCTGGATTGGAATCCGATTCTTGTTCAAACAGCATGGGTGATCTCTCCTTCCTCCGCGGCTGGCGACCAATAGGCCACGAGCCGCTGTATGTACGGTTGGACAAACGCGGCAATCATCGCGCGTTCGTCCGCTGTGATGAGATATTTCGAGAACGGCATGAGAACCGTTAGTAGAAGCAGGACTGCCGTTCCACACCACACGCCGCCACAAAGCGCAAGCGGAGCGATGGACAAGATAAGCATTCCTGGGGCCAGGCGCATCCCGGCTCGGTGGTTCAACCAATACATCAAGACAAGCGCGAAAGCGGTTGCAATGTTGGTCGAAGCGACCGCGCCCGCTAGTCCCCAGGCAGGTACCAGCAACAGATTGATAGCGATGTTCAGCAGTAGCCCGGCAACCACCGGCACGACGCCCAGCCGCGTTTTCTCCGCGCACCAAACGTAGTTTTGCCCAACCAGCAGCAGCGAATACCAAATACAGTACGCGATCGTCATCGGCATTACTCGGAGGCCCTCATCGTAGCGACCCCCGAAAGCGAGTTGGAACAAAATAGGTGAGCACCAGAGTACGACGACAGCGCCGGCAAGCATCGCGAACGACGTCACTTTCAGCACGAAGTTGAGCCGTTCGGATACCCGCTCGCGAGCACCCAGTTCCCAGTCATGGCTGAGATAGGGCATCACGGCGCCGGCCAGCAAGTCTGCCACGGAGAGAAATAAAACGGGAATGATGCGACTAGCGTGGTACTGACCTACTAGCGCAAGCGCGGCAGTGCTGTCTAACCCGCTGCAATGCACGAGCATGTAGCGATCCACGATGCCGAACAGATGGCAGAACAGGTTGATGACCCACACCCAAAAGGCAAACCGCAAGAGCGGCGGCCAAAACTCGCGGTGAGCGATCGGCTCGACATGGATCGCTTCTTCGGCCACCGCCCTGCCCTTCAACAGTAAAATACCAATCGCTGATACGAGGCACGCCATTCCATAACCGATCACGATGCTAACGGCTGAGAATCGCCAGAACCATAACAGCGTGAGCGAAATAACCGCAAACGACAGGCTTTGGCAAAAGTGCATCGTGGAGACAATGGTGTATTTGCGCAATGCGGCAAACACGGCTTCCAAATAATGGTGCAGAATAACTGCCACAAGGCTCAAAGCCAGTATCACGACAAGTGTCGTGTCGTCGGCGCTGCCGAAGATCAAAGTCGAAAAGAGAGGAGCAGTAGCGACCATCAAGGCGAATGCGGCTGCCGTGAGCCCGGCCGTCCAGATCGTAGCTCGTCGAAGGAACGTGCGCAGTTGGCCTCGCTGGCGAAATCGTTCCAAGTAGCGACCAAAGCAGCCGGGCAGCCCCAGCACGACGACCGGGGCGGCCAACAGCAAAAAGCTGTAAGCCATTTCCCACGTGCCCAATTCATCGGGAGAGAGCCAACGGCAAAACAGAATGCCGCGGCCAAATCCAATTGTTCGCTGCACGATATTGGCAAGCAGCAGAATCGTAACACTTACTGCCAGTGTGTCGGGCTTGAGCCGTTGAGAGGTGGTTGATTGGCTAACCATATATAAATAAATCGGTAGCTATTAAAGACGTAATTTGCGCTTAGCCGCAGAATATGTGTATGGTTCTGGGGGATTAAGATTCAGTAGATAAGGCGGTTGTTGGAACGGAAGTCAACGAGTCGATTGGAAGAGCCGTTTGGGCGACTTCTGATTCTGCATTAAGTTCCCGTCCAGAACCTGTTCGAAACTCTTCCGGATCGAAGTCTCGTTGGATTCGCACTTTTCGTGGATCGACCGTCAACCAGTTTTTGAAGCGGATGAAATCGGTGTCTCCATGAATGCGACGCAAATGGAAGGCATCGTCACCGGGAAAGTTATAGCCGCTATAGGCCGAGCAAACACCCGCATAGCCGGCTTCATAAGCAATGTGAAACGCGTTTTTCGAAAGGTTCGCATGTTGGCCGTAAGGAAATGCAAAATAACGCACTTCGCGGCCTAGGACCAACTCCAGATCCTGCTTCGAGCCCACGATCTCATCGGTCAGTTCAGCGTGAGTTCGGTGGGCGCCCAGGTTGGCATGACGCCTGGTGTGAGCGCCGATCTCGACTCCGGCTGCTGCCATTTCTCGTAATTGCGTTACTGTATTCGTTTCGAGTGGCTGGCCGGCGATAACATCGTGTGGAAACGGCTCGCCTCTTAATACGTGGTTTGTCGCGACAAAGTAGGTGAAGGGGACTTGGTGTTTGAGAAGAAGTGGAACGGCGAACCGGCAGTTGTCCGCATAGCCATCGTCGAACGTAATACATGCGGTCGGTCGCCGGTTGCACCCAGATGCAATCCGCGCCTGCGCTTCTGCAAGGCTAACAATATCGAATCGATCGCGCAACCAGGCTAGTTGGCGTGCGAAACATCGTGTCGACATCGACCAGTTGTTGGGGTGCTTATCCGCCACACGGTGGTAGAACAGAATCTGGACTGGTTCACGTTGCGCGGCAGCGCGCCGAGCCGCCGCTCGTTGCCGCGAAACGAGCGTTGCCAAATAATACGTGTTGAGTAAAACGCTTTTCCACATGGCACGAGCTTACCCCAATACTTTTTCTGCTCCGAAGCGCACCCAATCGCCGATGGCGTCGGTTACGGTCCACACGCGGCCGCGTAGCCGAGCTAGTCGTCGGTTGGGAATCACGCGGTAATCGTAGGTCGCACGTGGAGTCGCGCGCCAATGGGCTTTGTATGGTTCATCGCCGCGAAGGAAATCAAGCCGCGTATGGCGCTCGTCGAGCGCTGCCTTCAGGCAAAGAATGGTCGACAACCGACCTGGCTCTGCGTCGAGGCGATTTGGATCGACGCCGCCTTGGTACGCGTAAGTTGTGCGCGAATCGGCCACATGGTATTCAGCAGCGGCAGGTGAACCGTCCAGTTCCATCCACGACATACGAAGTTGACCAGCCGCTAATAAGCGGCTGGCAGTCTCGCGGTGGAACTCGTGAAATGCTTGAGACGCGAAACAACCAGGTTCGCCCAGGCTACGACGACGTCGTTGGTGCAGGTCAACCAATACAGGCCACGTTTCACTAAACTCGGTGGCACTCTGAACTCGATGCCAACGCACTCGGTCGGTCTCGAGCACGCGCCGCTCTAGTTGTCGAAGTTGTTTGCGGTGCGACTTTGAGATGCTGGCCAGGTATTCGTCCCAAGTTGCCGGCAGATCGAGTGCCCAGCAAGCGTCGGCTGGTTGACGTGAAACCAGGCATTCACGCTGTTCGAACGAAGTTAGCAGGCATGCGATGGCTGCGTCATCGGCATCGACGGCGCTAAGATCGATACGATCCCAATCGTCTAAGCTCGTAGTGAGGAAGTCGGCCACAGCGGCAGCCACCGTTTCCGTATCCTCTGGCCGGCAAATAAGCGAAAGATGATCAGTGCAGACCTCGCCGCTACCAAGCCAGCGGAGGACGTTGCCCTGAATGCGCGAGCGATCCAGGTACCACGGCGCGATGCCGATCAAGTGGCTGCCGGCGCCTGTTGCTGAGTCGGAGTCCGCGAATACAGCAAGTACATATAGCTGTCGGTCGTGTGGTTGATCCGTAGCGCGATCATTGCCGTAGAGTGTGGGAGCACCGTAGTGCTTCCACCAGATGGCCAGCCAATTCCACGAACGAAACGGTATCTCATCCGCGAGCTCGTTCCATTCGTCATCGAGTGCGGATAGCTGTTGCCAGGTGGTAATGTGCTGGACGTGCATATCGGTTTCTTGGTGTGGCGTCCTGGGATGCGTTGTCTGCGCGTATTGCTTGCAAACCCGGTGCCTGAGGGGCATACGCGGGACTGAAAGTGATTCGATTACCTAACTCTGCCGCAAGCGGGCGCGAAAGCAATTAACAATTCTTGCTGCCAGTACGCGGGAAAACGGTTGTGACAATTGCGCCACGCGTCCGTTGCGTTGCGGAGAAGCCACGCGTTGCTCAAAGACAACGTAAACCGCCCGGCTGGGCATGCCGGCTTTTATCTTGATCTTACCTGGATAGGGCTGAAAACAAGGCGTTTAAGCCAAATCGAGCGGCGGGCGGCCGTGCTAGGCATGGCCTTTGCCCGTACTGCCCGCACAACGCCAACCACAGCTAACTTTTCTACCTAGGGAAATGCTTCATGGATCGCCACTACGAAAGCTCGACGCATTCGAATTCCGGTGTTGCCCTGCATCCGGCCGATATCGTTCGCATGCTCCGCACGCATGTGCGTTGGTGGGCAGTGCCTGCAGTCGTGTTTGCGGTGCTTGCCGGCGCCTATAGCCTGGTCGCGTCGCGAGAGTGGCGTGCGACACAAGCGCTCATCGTTCGCCCCGAAGCGGCCAGCGTGTCTGAGGAGCGATTGGGAAAATTTTCTGATCTGTCGGAGATGAAGACGCTTCAGGAAACCATCCTCGAGCTCGCCAAGAGCCAAGGCGTGGTGCAGGCCACGTTGCGTGAAGTCGGCCCGCCCAGCAATTATAACCGGCCGGAGCAATGGCCGAGCGAGTTGGA
>CAZGMU010000011.1:8559-27184 GCA_964526975.1 uncultured Planctomycetaceae bacterium | reverse complement strand
CAGGCTTTCGACCAGCGTATTCAGATTGGGCTGCGACGTGCCGCCAGACATCGATGCCAGGGCAGCGTCGGCGATGTCGAGCCCCGCCTCGGCGGCGTTGAGAATCGCCGCGGCTTGCACGCCACCGGTGTCGTGCGTGTGGAAATGGATTGGCAGGCCGGTCTCTTCGCGAAGTGCCTTCACGAGCCTGGCCGCCGCATGTGGCTTGCATAGCCCAGCCATGTCTTTGATCGCCAGGATGTGCGCGCCGAGCTTTTTCAGCTCCCGAGCGAGCTTTACGTAGTAGTCGAGATGATACTTGGGTCGGCTTGGGTCAAGGATGTCGCCCGTATAGCAGATTGCCGCTTCGCAGATCGCGCCGGCCTCGCAGGCAGCTTCCATCGCCACGCGCATATTGGGCGTCCAATTGAGCGCGTCGAAGATGCGAAATACGTCGATCCCCGCGGCCGCCGCCTCGCGCACACACTCACGGACTACATTATCTGGGTAGTTGGCATACCCCACGGCGCTCGACGCTCGCAGCAGCATTTGGAACAGGATGTTTGGTATGCGTTCGCGAAGCTGCTCGAGCCGCTGCCAGGGCGATTCCTTGAGAAATCGCATCGACGTATCAAACGTCGCACCACCCCACATTTCGAGCGAGAACAAACTTGCACAATTCCGCGCGTACACATCGGCGATTTCCAGCAAGTCGTAGGTGCGCACCCGTGTAGCTAGCAGCGACTGGTGGGCATCGCGCATTGTGGTGTCGGTCCACAACAGCGGCTTCTGCTCACGAACCCAGGCGCAGAACTTCTCGACGCCGAGTTTCTTTAGTTTGTCGCGGGTACCCTCGGGCAAAGGAGCCGCAACATCTATCGTCGGGACTTGTGCTGGAACCCGACGCATTGCGCGCGGTGCGTCTTTTACGCTTGCTTGACCGTTGACAACCACGTCGCCAATGTACTGCAACAGCTTGGTCGCCCGATCTCGCCGAGGCGTGAACTCAAAGAGTTCCGGCGTCTCGTCGATGAATCGTGTCGTGCAGTTGCCGGTGAGGAAGGTCGGATCATGGACAAGGCGAATTAAGAAGGGAATATTCGTCTTCACGCCACGGACGCGAAACTCCTGCAAACATCGCTCGGTACGGCTGGCCGCCTCCTGGAAATTACGGCCCCAAGAAGTCACCTTAACCAGCAGCGAATCGTAGAACGGGAACACAACGGCGCCGGAGAAAGCGGTGCCGCCGTCGAGCCGGATGCCCATGCCGCCCGGCGAACGATAATGGGTGACCTTGCCGTAGTCCGGCATGAACTTGTTCGACGGGTCTTCCGTCGTCACACGGCATTGAATGGCGAATCCATGCGTCGCAATCTGATCCTGCGCCGGCAGCCCGATCGCCGGCCCATCAAGCCGCTCGCCTTGCGCTACGAGGAGCTGGGAGCGCACGATGTCAACGCCGGTCACTTCCTCGGTGATCGTGTGCTCGACCTGAATCCGCGGATTCACTTCGATGAAGTACAACTCGTTTGTATCCGCATCGACGAGGAATTCGACCGTCCCCGCGTTGTCGTAGCCCACGGCCCGCCCGATCGCCACGGCGGCCTCACAGATCTTTTGCCGAACGTCCGACGGCAGATTCGGCGCGGGCGCGATTTCCACGACTTTCTGATGCCGGCGCTGCACCGAACAGTCGCGCTCCCATAGATGAACCAAATTGCCGTGGCTGTCGCCGAGCAATTGAACCTCGATATGCCGCGCCCGCGCGATGAATTTCTCGACGAAAATCTCATCGCTGCCAAATGCGCTGAGCGACTCGCGGCGAGCCGTCTCGAAAGCGTCGCCAAAGTCCTTCGCTTGTTGAACGACCCGCATACCGCGCCCGCCGCCGCCATGCGCCGCCTTGAGGATCACCGGAAACTTGAGCGCTTCGGCGGTCTTAAGCCCCTCGGCCACCGAGCCAATCGGCTTGTCGCTGCCGCCAAGCACCGGCACGCCGACCTGCTTTGCCACGGCACGGGCCGCGATCTTATCTCCTAACTTTTCCAACAGCTCCGTGCGTGGGCCAACGAACGTAATCCCTGCCTCGCGACAGGCGCGGGCAAACTTCGCATTCTCCGATAAAAAGCCATAGCCCGGATGGATCGCATCGATCTCGCGCTCAAGCGACAGGGCGACAATGTCCTCGAAATCCATGTACGCTTGGAGCGGTCGGCCAGCCTTACCGACCACATACGCTTCATCCGCCTTGAACCGATGGAGCGCGTAGCGATCCTCGTACGAATAAATAGCAACCGTGCGAATGCCCAGTTCATGGGCGGTGCGAAACACGCGGATGGCAATCTCACCGCGATTAGCGATCAAGAGTCTGCGAATTGGCTTCATGGAGTAAAGCGGCAAGGTCGGTAAAGCAGCATAAGCGAGTGCCTCTATCGCGGCGTTCGTCCGCCGGAACGCAGCCGAATAGTATAGTCGAAATAGCTCGCCTAGATCAGTCAGAGCCATCCCATCGCGCGACGAGCTCGCTGTGCCTCAAGAGCCACTCAAGAGAATTGCACGGCAATTAGACCCGGCAAGGCTTTCGGCGGTCAGTTGTCCGCTATCGGGGCCAGAAAACAACCGACTCAATCGCTGCGCAGCTCCAATGATCGCCGATGGCAAACGATTGCGTACTTTGTACCGGATGCGAATCTGTCGCGACTCGACGGGCAGATTGCCAAATTATGTGACTGTATTTTGCTGGGAAGATGCAACGAGTCGGAGTAAAATGGCTGCCGCTTTTTGCTTTCAATGGAAGTGGGGTAGCCAAGGTGAATGCATCCATACGAAGTTTCGAGAACACCGCTAGGTTGCCGGCGACAGCTGGTGGCGATTCGGGTGATGTTGTCGGCAACCTGGGCCGCGACATCCTGGCTGGCATGGTTGTGTTTCTCGTCGCCGTGCCTTTGTGCCTAGGCATTGCTCAGGCGTCTGGCGCTGATCCGATTGCCGGCCTGATTGCAGGAATCGCTGGTGGAATCGTCGTTGGCACGCTGAGCCGCTCCCAGACCAGCGTCAGTGGTCCAGCGGCGGGGCTCACGGCGATCGTGGCGTCGGAAATCGAAGCGCTAGGAGCTTATGAGGTGTTCCTCCTGGCGGTGGTGCTGTCTGGTTTCGTTCAGATTGCGTTAGGGTTCGCTCGGGCTGGAGTAATCGGTGCTTATTTCCCCACGAGCGTTGTTCGCGGGCTTTTGACGGCCATCGGCATGATCCTCATTCTCAAGCAGTTTCCGCATCTGGTGGGCTTCGACGCCGATCCGGAAGGCGATATGGCGTTTGTCCAAACCGACGGGCAAAACACCATCACCGAGGCGTTTGCCGCGATTGCACGATGGAATCCGATCGCCACATTCATCGGGCTGTTGTCGGTGGGCATGCTCTTGGTTTGGGATCGCATCAAATGGTTGCGAAATTCGATGGTTCCCGGACCCTTTATTGTCGTCCTGGTGGGAGTTGGCCTCCATGAGTTGATCAAAATTCTCTCTGCCGGAACGAATGGACGGCAGTTGGGCGCCAATCATTTGGTTCAAGTGCCGGTATCTGAAACGTTGGCAGGAGTGGCTAGCTTTTTTCGCTTCCCGAGCTTTTCCCACATCACTGAGCCTGCCGTTCTGGTTGCGGCGCTGACGATCGCGCTTGTGGCTTCGCTCGAAACGCTGCTCAACCTAGAGGCGGCCGACAAACTAGACCCAGGGCAGCGGTTTTCGCCACCGAATCGTGAACTGTTTGCACAAGGAGTCGGCAATGTGGCGGCGGGCCTGATCGGCGGTCTTCCGATGACTTCGGTGATCGTGCGCACGTCGGTCAATATCAACGCAGGCTCGACCAGCAAGCGGTCGGCCATTTTTCATGGCGTGCTGCTGCTACTCTGCACGGTTTTCTTGCCGATGGTGCTCAATCGCATTCCTCTCTCGTGCCTGGCAGCAATTCTGATGGTCACTGGCTTCAAGCTCGCCAGCCCCACGATCGTGCGCGCAATGTGGGCCGAAGGATGGAATCGATTTGTTCCGTATGTCATCACGGTGCTGGCGATTGTGTTTACCGATCTCTTGATGGGCGTCATTATTGGACTAGTTGTCAGCATGGCATTCATCTTGACCAGCAATTTGAAGCGGCCGCTGCGCCATATCGTGGAAAAGCACGTTTCGGGCGACGTGCATCGATTCGAGCTGGCTAGTCAGCTCAGCTTTTTCAATCGGCCCATTCTGGATGCCGCGCTTCGCAAAATACCACGCGGCGGGCATGTGCTGCTCGACGCTCGCAACACCGTTTATATCGACCCCGACGTAATCGACTTTATCAAGGAATATCGCGAGCGCACCGCGGTTGCTCATGGCATCAGCGTGAGCGTGTTGGGTTTTCAGGATAAACATGCGATCGGCGACGAAATTCAGTACGTCGACTACGTAAGCCGCGACATGCAGCAGAACATAACTCCTGCCCAAGTCTTCGAGATCTTGAGAAACGGCAACGAAAGGTTTCGACAAAATCGGCCGCTGACGCGACTGAGTGGTCGCCAATTGGCCGGTTCTGCCGGTGGGCAATTTCCCATGGCAGCCGTATTGAGCTGCATTGATTCCAGAACGCCTTCGGAGCTGATTTTCGATCTGGGGATGGGCGATGTGCTCAGTGTGCGCATCGCGGGGAACATTATCAGCGGTCGCGTGTTGGGAAGCCTGGAATATGCTTGCCAGGTTGCCGGCGCAAAGTTGGTCGTTGTGGTGGGGCATACGCAGTGTGGCGCGGTCACGGCGGCTGCCAATTTTCTGGTCGAGGGAGCGAAGGCATCCGAAAAAACCGGCTGTCAACATTTAGATGCCGTAACCAACGAGATCCAGGCCGCAATCGATCCGGCAATCGCCGCACGGCTGGCCGTAGCTTCGGACGAGGAGCGGATGGAAATTCTGGCGGAGATTAGTCGCCGGAACGTAGTGCGCATTATCGGCTTGCTGCGGACAGAAAGCCGCACGTTGGCTCAACTGGAACGTGACGGTCGGATCGATTTTGCGGGCGGGTTGTACAATGTCGCGCTAGGGCAGATCGAGTGGCTTGTGGAGCCGGTGACCAAAAAGGGGTGCTAGTAGGCTCGCCATCTGTTATGCTGATTACCTCACAGGTTTCTTGCCGGTGAGACTGATTTTGTTTGTTCTCAGGCGTTATCCACGACTTGCGGCGGTGAAGTCGCCGCTGATTTCGAATAGCCTTCGAGGCGCGCCGTGATGCACGACATTTCTGCCCCCCAGGCTGACTCTTTCCACCTTTTGCCTCCCAACAACAAATGGCCGAGGCGAAACAACAAGCGAGCTTGAACCACGTATGACGACCGCAGGCACCACACCGTCGACCGAACCCGTGAGACCTAAGGATGCGATGCGGCGCGCAGCCTACGATGCCCGCAATGCACAGGAAGATAAAGAACTGGTCAGCCAGATCGCAGTCGCATCACTCGTCGAGCTGCCCGAGTACAAGGCTGCGCAAACAGTGTTGTGGTATCTCGATTGCCGATCGGAGCTGCGCACGCGGCAGGTGTTGCCCGAGGCCCTGGCGAGCGGCAAGCGAATTATCGTGCCATATTGCACGGTAGACGAGCGCGGTGATAACAAGCTCGGCCTGTGGTGGCTCAAGGCTCTTGATGAGCTAGTCATCGGCAAATGGAAGATTCTTGAGCCGCCGCGTGATCGCTGGGGTGATGCGGAGCGAGAGATGCAACCGCGGCAGATGGATCTGGTCGTGGTGCCGGGCGTGGGATTTGGCCGAGACGGCGCGCGGATGGGCAATGGCCAAGGTTATTATGACCGGCTGCTGGGGAGCGTGCGGCCCGATTGCCCGCTCATTGGGCTCTGTTACGAATGCCAGTTGTTCGATAACCTGATTGTCGACGCGCACGATGTATTCATGGACAAAGTCGTCACGGAGCGTGCGGTTTACGAAGGTCGAGGTCGGCGGACGAACGGTTAAATGTCGCGTGTCCGCCTTGATTGAATATGCCCGCAATTATTGACGATACGTACGCTGAAGCGTTTCGCAGCATCTATGTCGAGTTCCTGATCACGGCCCGCGACATGCAATGGGTGACCCATGCCGTGAACGCGGTCACCGGCAATGCGTCGAGCACGATTTTGTGTGACTGCGAAGCGGGGGTCGATCGCTACGTGGGTCCGGGCGGGGATGAATCATTCATCACGCCGGATGGCCGCCCAGGAGCGATCGTGCAACTCCACGTACCGCGGTTTCGTAAGGATCGGCTGGAAGCGCTCGAACATGCAGCGCTGGTGCGAATCAGCCAGAATGTGCTGACCTGTCCTACCGCGTCGTGCTTCAACCTGATCGAATCGGAAGAAAAGTTTGCGATCGGGAAGAAGCTCGCCTACTTCGGCGACGGATTTCAGAAGCGCGTCGAACGCTTTGGCCGTACGATGTGGTGGATTCCAACGCTCGGGCGCGAGTTCGTGCTGGACGAAGAGTTCGGCTACCGCGACGGATTGATGGGCGGCAACCTGTGGTACTTCGGCGAAACCGAAGACGCGGCGCTTACGGCGGCCGAAGCGGGCGTAGCCGCAATTCACGATTGCCCCGATGTAATCATGCCGTTTCCGGGCGGCATTGCCGGGAGCGGCTCGAAAGCGGGCAGCAAATACAAGTTCATGATCGCAAGCACATACGAAAAGTACTGCCCGCTATTGGCCGATGATCCGAAAGCGAATACGCAGTTGCCCCCGGACGTCGGCTCGGTGATGGAAATCATCATCAACGGCCGCGATCTAGACGCGATCATTCGCGCGACGCAGGCCGCGATCAAAGCCTCGGTCAACACGCCGGGGCTGATGCGCATCTCGGCCGGCAATTACGGCGGGCGGCTGGGAAAGAGCTTTATCTATCTTCATCCCGATAAGCAGCCAGCGGCAGGAACAGCACCGTAAGCTTAGCTTAACTGCGATGTCGATTACGGCTGTCGCCGCTGTGACGCAATGTATTTCGAGCTTGAGCCCGTGGTGATTCGCTCATAATCGTCGGCCGCTGTTTCGATTGAGCGCTTCATGCGGCCCACCACGCTCTGGCAACCTTCGCAGGAAAACGTGAGCGCTACCAACAGGATGAGAATGTAGCGTTGCATAGTTGGCTAAAACCGCCGAGGAAACTCATTGGTTTGCTGTTAGAATGGTGAGAGGCAACTATCGCCGAGCTTCCCACTTGCCGAGGATGCCGCGTTGATTGCCGGGCGTGTTGCCCCAAGCGCCATCAAGCAATTTGCGACCGTCATCGGAAACGCGGGCCGAAAAGGAACCGATCGCGAGGGTGCCCGTAGGGCTTTCGACCGACTTTCCCTCGAGAAACAGGTGACGCGACACCGCGTCAAAGGTGGCCACGACATATTCGCGGCCCAGAACTTGATCGGCGCTGCGCCATTCGAAGAAACCAGTCGCTTCCAATCCACCGGCGATTTCGCGTTGTGAAATGAATTTCAGCGTGCTACCAGAGAAGTCGGTGCCGGCATCGTCGATCGAGTTGACGATCGACCAAGAACCCAAGGTCAAATTCGGAATAGGAGTAATCGCAGCCGATGGTGGCAATTGTCCAGGTGGTGCAGAGGGGCTTTCAACCTGTGCCAAAGCTGGTCGCGCCGTTTCTGATCCATCAGTTGGATGTGACGTGCCATGATGTTGCAAGAGCCACGGCAGGATTGCGGTCAGTATCGCCGTCACACCGCTGATAATCGCCGCTACCACCGTAGCCGAGGCAAAAATCGAGGTGCGTTCGTTTTCCTTTTTCATCGATGCATTCCCTTGCGAAGCAACTTGCAAATCGAGCGCATGCTAGCACCAGCGCCCAAGCAGCCATTATGTTTAGGGCTGATCGGCTAATGGATTCGCAGACTTAAACGATTCTTGCAACAAACGTGGCGCAGCTGGTCGCAAGTCTGACCAACACCTACTATCGGCGCCCATTAGGATGACTTTGCAGCCGGTGATTCGCCTTATTGCAATGCAGGGAAGTTCAGAAGAACTTAGTTCAACATAAAGAATGAGCTTCTTTGATGGCAGGCGAAACTTTACTCGGCCTTTCCTGGTGGCCGGGCGTTCGTCGGCTTTACGCCAGTGAGCGAATCTCCCAAATCGCGCCGTGCATCTTGTAATAGACCTTCCAAGCGAGCAACGATTTTCGGATGATTCTTCAACACCGACTTCTGTTCGCCTGGATCAAGTCGAAGGTTGTAGAGAGCCGCGGGGATTTCCGGCTCCTTGGGCGCATTCTTGCGATAGATGTTTTCGTTGAAAAAGGTATTCTTGGCGCGCAGTTTCCAATCGCCGCTGCGCACCGCGTGCAATTCGTTTCCAAGGAAATAATAGAATGCCTCCCAGGGAGACTTCGCGTTGTCGTCGGTCAGAAGTGGCCGTATATCGTGGCCATCGATCGTGCGATCGGTCGGCGGCTTGGTGCCCGCCAGCACGGCGAACGTCGGCAGGAAATCGAGCGTGGCGGCGACCTCGTGGCAGGTGGTTCCGGCCGGTATCGTTCCCGGCCACCACATAACGCACGGTTCCCGCATGCCCCCTTCATAAGTCGTTCCCTTGCCGCCACGAAACGGAGTGGCCGAGCCACCTTCCTCGCCGCGAGACAGCCAAGGGCCGTTGTCCGAGGTAAAGATGACGAGCGTTTGCTTATCGAGATTCAGCTCACGCAAGGTGTCGAGCACCTGGCCGACGCTCCAATCGAGCTCAGCGACCGCATCGCCATAGGCGCCACGTTTTGTCTTCCCCTTGAACTTCTCCGAAGCCTCGAGCGGCGTATGGGGATTGTGGTGGGCGATGTAGAGAAAGAACGGCTTATCGCCCGTGGCTGCCTGGCGAATAAACTTCGTTGCTTCTTCGGTATACCGCGCGACATGATGATCCAAGTCGGGAACTTCAGCGAGCTTCTTGTCGCCACGCAAGTAATAATATGGATTCATATCGTGGCTGTACGGCGCGCCAAAGAATTCCTGGAAACCGTGATGCACCGGGTTGAACATCGGCGCATCGCCCAAATGCCACTTGCCGACCATGCCGGTCGTGTAGCCGGCATCGCGAAGGACCTCGGGGATCGTCACTTCGGCCGGATTGAGCCCCCATTTCGAATTAGGCCACAACACGCGGCTATGCGAGAACGTGCCATTGGCCCGATAGGAAATCTGATCGGCAAACCCGGCCCGCACTGGGTAGCAGCCGGTCATCAGCGCCGCCCGCGAAGGCGTACACGCACACGCGCCAACGTAGAAATCGGTGAACCGGCGCCCCTCTTTTGCCATGCGATCGAGTTCGGGCGTTTCATGGTCCTTCGCACCGAAACTGCCAATATCGGCGTAACCGAGGTCGTCTGCGAGAATCACGATGATATTCGGCCGCTCTGTCGAGAGCGCAGAGGACGGCAACAAAAAGGCAAGCAGGCAAATCACAGCCAGTTGGTTTCGCATGGTTTCCCTACAAGTTGTGTATTAATTCGGTCCAGTGATGCCCAGTATACCTAAACGCGATGCTTGCCGGTGGCCTGGATAAAGTAATTTGATGGCGAGTCTCAAGAACGATTGAGACGTCAAACGGGACAGAAACGGAGCATCATTTTCCGTGTTCCCAGGCATTGGCCAATGGGCAGGCCGTGCTCGAAATTCTATAATGGCCAGAGTTCAATTTAGTTTCACTCCTAGGCTACGCGATCGCGAGGAATTTTATCGATGATGCTTAACGATGTCATGCAAGCGGCTATCAACGAACAGATCAACAACGAGTTGTTCGCGATGTACAGCTACTTGTCGATGTCGGCCTACTGCGAACACAAGCAATTCCGCGGCTGTGCCCATTGGATGCGGTTGCAGAGCCAGGAAGAGCACGTTCACGCGATGCGGTTATATGATTTTCTGATTTCCCGGCAAGGACGAGTCAAGCTGAAGCCGATTGCCGAGCCGCAATTTGATTTCGCTGCGGTGCCGGATGTGTTCCAGATTGCTTACAAACAGGAACAAGAGGTCACAAGCCAAATCAACTCGCTCTACGAACTGGCTTTCAAAGAGAAAGCGTTTGCCGCCTTAGTTGAACTGGAATGGTTCATCAACGAGCAAGTGGAAGAAGAGCAAACGGCTCGCGACATCGTCTATAAGTTCCAACTGGTGAAGAACGACCCGGCCGCGCTATTGGATCTCGACCGGGAACTAGGTGCCCGCACAATGACGCCGCCGTCGACCTCAACGCAATAGATAGCGCGGGTCAAAGCAATCGCGGAAACGAGCTTGCAATTTAGCCCCCGGTCAGTGACCGGGGGCTAAATAGGATGCATAGCTAAATAGGTGAAGTCGGCGCAACAGACGCAACAAGCTGCGTCGACAGCGGGCGCTCGACGGACGAAACCTTGCCCTTCACGGCACCGAAGCCGCCAAACCGCTTGATCTCCAGGAACATGAAGAGGCAGGCCGTCAGCATCGCGCAGAGGGCGATGATCAGCAGCGCGTAGTAGATCGTCATCTTCGGCTTGGGCGAAGCGGTGCGAAATGCCGGTGGCGCGGTGATGTCTGCTTGGGCCATGCGATTGTAGGACAGGCTTCAGCCTGTTTTTTGAAATACAGCAGGCTAAAGCCTGTTATTGTTTAGGAATTCTAGTAAACCAACTCCAAGGTGCCCTCACCCCGGCCCTCTCCCAAAGGGAGAGGGAGTTTTGGTTATTTAAAGTTGATCGGAATATTCCAGGGAAACGTCCACGGCGCGCCGTAGGTCCAGATTTCGAGTATCAGCATCAGGCAGCCGAGGGTTAGTGCCCCGGCGGCAATGCCGAGCATCACCGAATAAATCGAAGTCTTCGGCCGACGAACGAGCACACCCCGAGGAGCCCCTGTGACGGCCGGCTTCTTGGCAGGCTTTTCTTTCTTGGCGGACTTGTCCTTACCCTTGGCTTTCGCCTCTTTCTTAGCTGCCTTGTCGGCGGCCGCTTTTTCCTTGGCAGCCTTCTTCGCGGCCGCCTTCTCTTCAGCCGCTTTCAGCTTGGCGGCCTTCTTATCCGTAACGTCTTGCTTGTCGCCCTCTTTCTTAGAGCTTGATCCGCGTCGCAACACGATCATCCTCCTGAATCTGTCCCTGCTGGAACTTACGGTCGACGCGGCCAACGGCCTTGTCGGGTGACGTATGGATAATTTCGATGCGGCCTAGATACTTGTCGCCGCGAAATACTTCAAGCAAGTTACCGACCTTCAGGCCGTCGTCTGAACCGATGGTGACTTCGACCATCTGACTGCCCGCCTTACGTTCGATTCGGCTGACCACGCCTTCCACCGTAGGCACAACCCCCGTTGGATCGGTATTAGGATCGATACCCTTGGCGGTCATAACCGCAGTCATACCGGCGGTCTGCTTGGTCAACTGCTCGTTGCGTTCGCGAGCGGTGTTGTATTCGTTATTGGCTTTGTGAAGCTCCTCAGTGGCATCGAGCGCGGTCTTGAAGAGCTTGTCACGATCTTGCATCGTGTTGCGAATGCGGGTGCGCAACTCGGTCACTTCGCCAGCCAGGGCTTCGTTGATCTTCTGCGTCGATGCAACGGCCGCAATATGGTTACGTTGGTTCTGCTTCAAGCCATCTAGTTCGGTTTGGAGTAACGCGAGACGCTCGGCGAGCGAAACACGCTCGGCTTCCGACTTGGCGCCTTGCTGCTCGGCCGCGACCTTTTCTCGTTCGAGTTCTTCGACACGGCGATTGTGCTCGGTTTGCAGTCGCGTGTTTTCGCTTTGCGAATCGGTCAGTTTCTTTTTCAAATCGACACTGACTTGTTGCCAGTTTTTGTGGGTCGCGAACACAGCCATCGCCAGGCCCATGAACACCAGGCTCATGATCAGAATGATGACGACAAAGACCTTACCGAGCCAATTCATGGTTGTGAAATCCTCAAATCAGACGATCAGCAGAGCGGCGAACGCGCTCGGGTGGATTAGCAAAACAGGCAGGCTGGGCGACGCTCGCGATATCGGTTTCCGGCCCGGCTTCCGGCCGGTGATCGGCTGCCTGGGAGCCTGATTTCAGTATACGCAGTGGCCAAAATGAGTGTCAATTTTTCGTGAGCGGGCTATGCAGAACTCTGGAAAAGAGCAGTTTTTTAGCCCCTATAATAGGTCCGGTTTGTCCGTGCGAACGGTACAACCGGAACCGCCGAGATCCAGTGACGGTGGTTACCTACGCAGCTAATTAGCCCCCGGTCAGTGACCGGGGGCTAAATGCGGGAAGTAATTAGTGGGGGTGGCAGCCGCAGTGGGCGCCGCAGGAGCCGCCTGACGATTGGGGCCGCTGGCCGGCCGATTCGCCACGCAGGTGAGTCGAGACAATCGACAGCAGCTTGTCGATCTTCGCGCTGCCGCATTGCGGGCAAACTGGCTGCGCGGAACTGTTTACCAGCAGTTCAGACTCTTTGCCACACTCCTGGCAGGCGTATTCGTACAGCGGCATAAAAACGGTTCCTTCTATCTGCCTACCAGCGGTCGATGGGGCGCCGGAGGATTTCGTTAATCAAAACGGCTTGGCGAATACCAGCCGGGTTGGCTAGTAGCGCGGCAAGCTCCGCAGCGGGAGAGTGGGGGGCCGGCTCGTTGTTCTCGGCGGAAGTAGGTTCTCTGCTGGACAGTGTTCCCAACTGGTGGTCGAACTTCGACTTGAGTTGTACGTCGAACTGCTCGTCTTCGGCAACAATCCGTTGCCCCAGCTTCGATGTATGTCGGGCAAGATTTTCAGCACGTGCGGAAACCTGTTCGGCCACATGTTCGGCGACGCTCTTTCGCTTGCGCGATTTGCCGCTGCGCGGGACGCGCGGTCGTTCGCCGGTAGGAGCGCTGGAAAATGGCACGGCGGAAGGCGGCGTTTGTCGCCAAGCTGCCTGTTGCAGTGGCTCGCCAATGGTTCGCGCTTCGCGTACTGGCACAGGATTCACCGGCACCTCGCTCGGCCTGGCCGGCTCGGATTGACGTGCTGGCTGATTTTGCTCGGCCGGACGGTTGGCACGCCGTAAAAATTCCTCGACCTGAGCGCGAAGCGGATCGGCTTGCTGGCCGCCCGCTGGCACAGGCGGTTTGACGGGCTCTTGCGGCAACATTTCGGGCACGTCGGGTGGCTTCGCGCGCTTGGCGCCAGCCGCCCGATTCGCTTCAATGAGCTGGCGAATGATGACGATGATGAGCATCACAAGCCCGACGAGAATATCGCGGACTTCGACCGCCAGCAATGGTTGGATAAACGCCAGCACGACCATTTTCTACTTCCGCTGTGGGCCGCTCGCGGTGGCAATCGCACCGCGCATATCAGTATCAGCCTGCACATTTTGTAGCTTGTAGTAATCGAGGATTCCGAGCTTACCGCTACGAAAAGCTTCGGCCATCGCGCGGGGCACCTCGGCCTCGGCCTCGACGACTTTCGCTCGGTTTTCTTCCATCTTGGCAATGTTTTCCTGTTCCTGCGAAACGGCCATCGCCCGCTTGGCTTCGGCCGCGGCGCGGAACACACGCAAGTCGGCCTCGGCCTGATCGGCTTGAAGCCGGGCGCCGATGTTGTCGCCCACGTCGATATCGGCGATGTCGATCGACACGATCTCGAACGCCGTTTGCGAGTCGAGCTTGCGGGCCAGCACTGCCTTGGAAATTCGATCGGGGTTCTCAAGCACGACCTTATGCGTTTCGGCCGAACCGATCGCGCTAACGATGCCCTCGCCGACACGAGCGACGATCGTTTCCTCGGTCGCCCCGCCAATAAGTTGGTCGAGGTTGGCTCGCACGGTAACGCGGGCCTTCACTTTAAGCTGAATCCCATTCTTGGCCACGGCGTCGAGCGTGGGCCGCTTGCTGTTGCGAGGTGGGCAGTCGATCACGCGCGGATAAACGCTGGTTTGGATCGCCTCCAAGATATTACGGCCAGCCAGATCGATCGCTGTGGCCCGTTTGAAATCGAGGTCGACAATCTTGGCTTTGCGGGCGGCGATCATGGAGCGAATCACGAGCGGCACGTTGCCGCCGGCCAGGTAGTGGGCCTCCAGCGCTTTAGTCGTGATGCCTTCGCTATCATACAGGCCAGCTTGCACGGCCATGATCTTGCTGCGCGTGATAACCGTCGGATTTACCTTGCGGAAGGTCATTCGCAAGAGATCGAGGATGCCAATTCCCGCGCCTGTGGTGACCGACTGAATCCAGAGGCGGAAGTAGCGGGCGAAAATCGCGAAGAACGCCAAGAGCACGATCAGCGCGCCGACCAGGAGCACCAACCAGATCGTGTTGCTGCTGAAGGGACCGCGCCGTGGAGGAAGGTCCTCGATTTGCGCGAGCAGCGCGATATAGTTTGCGAATGGACTGGGCATCGGTCGCTCTCCCGGCGCGAGTGGTGGCGAGCGCTCGACTCGCGATGATAACTTCAATAGCTACAATCACTTGTAACTTGTAGAAGGCGGTTTTTCAAGGTTGCGCGAGGATTGGTTCGCGGCGCGTATTTAGCCCCCGGTCAGTGACCGGGGGCTAAATGTGTGGCTTTGCGCAGGTTCGTGCTTTACTTGCTATGCCAACCGCCCATGTTGGATCGTTGGAACAGTTCTTGAAAACGGGCTTCTGCTCTCCGGTGTATTTCGTCGTGGTCAGTGATTTCTTTGATCTCTCTGTTCCACCACTCGTAAAGTTCGTATTTGCTGCTGAACTCGTTGATGCCACGGATCAGTGAGTCGGTGTCGGGACCGAAGACCTCGCGGCCAAAAACGAGAATATCGCTGAGCGGGTGTTCGCCTGGTTTGTCGTGGGGCATGGCAGTAACCGATTTTTCTAGGCTAGGGGGTCGTCGAGCGGCTCAATGCCGAGTTCATCGATCGGGCGCGAAAGGATGTCTTTGGGATTGGCATGATTGGGGCGTTGATCCTGGCCAGCAGGGCGAACGACAACACGATTGGCCCGCACTTCGACCACCACGATATATGTCCCTGGCTCGATCGCCTGGCCCTGCGTCACGGCATCGACCATCTGGCCGTTGATCTCGACAGCGCCGCTGGGGAGCATTTTCGAGCGGGCCACGCCCACGTGGCCGATCAACGAGCGGCGTGGATCGTCGGGGACGACTTCGTCCTCGCGCGGCACCTCACCAAGAAACGCTTTGCCCATGCGGGTTTTGGGCCAGTACTTGAAGGCCACGGCAACCAACGTGGGAACGGCGAAAAGGGTAATCGCGGCAAACACGAAGCCGGTGACCGGACCAGTCGTCGGACTTTCCCACGACGCGACAATGACCGCCGTGATGAAGGCGATGCCGGAGAGGATACTGATGATTCCGCCCGAAGGAATGAAGACTTCGAGCACGACCAGCGCGCAGCCGACCAACAAAAGAAGAATCGCCCAGGCTATGTCTGGAATGACCATGCGTTTGCGTAGGACGGGCTTTACCCTGTCACTCTTAAAAATTAAATCAGCTAAAGTCGCTCCGCAGGATTACCTACCCGGAATTATAACGGTTTGGGACAAAGGATCACCATGTTTGGGAGAAAGCCGCAAAAACGAGCCATGCCATCGTGCTATCCTTTATGCGTTGGCCATCGTACCAATACGCAATGGCAACGCACATTCGTGCCGACAGCCTAGCCATCGAACTCGGCCTTGCCCGCAGATGGTGCTACGCTTCGGTCGCGTCCAGTTCGGAAAATAGCTCGGCGACTGAAACGGAAAAGCCAGGAAGAAGCGTGCCGCCATCGAGCTTATCTTCGCCACCCAGAGTGACCGAACTCGTGGGAGAAGAGTAAACCACTACCTCTCGCGTCTTGAAATAGACCAGCCAAACGATAGCAACGCCAGCGGCAAAGTAGTCGCTCAGCTTGCGCTCCATTTCGCGGCGCGTATTGCTGGGGCTGACGACTTCCACAGCCAGGTCACAACCCAGCTCCCAAAAAGCACCAGGAACAAGCTTGCGGCCAGCAAAGCGCTCTTTGGATATATAGGCGACATCTGGAATGCGAATTTGCTCCGGCTTCAGACGGAACATGCCATCGACTCCGAAGACCATCCCCAATTTTCTTGGCTGTACAAAATTGTTGAGAATCGTGGTTATC
Organism: uncultured Planctomycetaceae bacterium; assembly: GCA_964526975.1. Taxonomy (GTDB): domain Bacteria; phylum Planctomycetota; class Planctomycetia; order Pirellulales; family Lacipirellulaceae; genus JABDGM01. The sequence goes on along the minus strand of CAZGMU010000011.1, from coordinate 11,097 downwards.
CAGGCCGCCAAGTAAGCTTCTTTCCAACCCATCGCTTTCTCCACAAGAGTGCCATCGATCAACTCGAAGAGCCGATTGTGGTGATCGTGCAGCTTGATCACGTCGGCCTCGGTCGCTTCGCCGGGAGGAGGATTGGTGCGAATGCGGGCAATCGGAATGTCGCCGAAGTGGGCGATCACTTCACTCGCCGTCCACACAGGAAGACCAGCATCGGAACCAGTTGCCATGGGATGAACCACCTTTAATTCCAAGAATGCACAACGCCATTTTAGCTCGTTGGAAGAGCGGCACCAAGAGATTTCAATCGTAGCAACCAGGAGTGACGCAGGCGCTCGAAAATAAGGCGCAGACGGCTTTGTCTAAAAAATCTCGCTAAACCGCAAACGGTTGGGTAACGGTTGTTGGCCAATTGCCTATCTAGTGGCTAGATGCGAATTTCTGGGCAAAGCTGGCGCAGACACAGAAATCGCAGGAGTTAACTCTCCATACGCCGAACCAACACGCGGTTGCCGCGTGTTTTCGCGACGACGACCGATTCGCCGCGATCGATCGGCAGGCCGTCGGTGATGACGTCGACCAGCGTGCCGTCGAAATCGGCTTTCCCGGCCGGCATGAGATTGGTCGTGGCCATGCCCACCTGACCAACAAGATGGGAATAGTCGACCAGCGATTCTCGATAGTCGAGATCAATAAGATCTTCTTCGGACGTGGGCTCAAGCACGATTCGATTGAATACCGGCGCTTTGGGCAGGTAGCGGCGCAGCGCGATCGAAGAGGCCACGACGACAACCATCGCCGCCGCAACGATCGTCAGTGAGTGGCGCAATTCGGCGAGTTGCGATTCGGTTTGCGGGAGGATAAACGTCTGGCTGGCTAGCACGAGCGAGACCAGAATCATCGCGCCGCCCCCCAAACCGAATATTCCGAAGCCGGGTAAAACGAGCACTTCGAGAAGCAGGCAAAACAAGCCACCGAGAAACAGCAGCACCTCAAGCCAACCTGCGGTTCCATGCAAAAACTGGCTCCAAAAGAATAACAGAAACGCTAGCGCCGCTACGAATGCGCCGGCGCCGGTGCCGGGCGCGTGCAGCTCAATGTAGATGCCCACGAAACCGATTACCAGCAATAGAATCGCCAGGGCAGGGGAAGAGAGCGCTTCGACAAGCTCCAGTGCCCAGTTAGGCTCGGCAGTGCGGATGTCGGTCGTGAAACCGAACAGCTTTTTGAACTCGTCGAAGCTGCCGACGACATGCGAGGCGACGCCCAATTCCTCGGCCCGCTTGCTGGCCAGGCGGAATGGCTCACCGGCGGCTTTGATCCGCGCGCCCTGGCGCCAGTTATCGCGATCGGGAAGACTGCCTCGCTCCTCGGGCGACAAGTAACGGATCTCACCCGTCTTGCCGTTTTGGTAGGTGAACAATTCGATGTCGGGGTCGATCATCGCCGTCATGAGCGACCAGCCATGCCCGCCATCTTTTCCCGGCGTGCTTTTGATTTGTTCGCGGACAGCGTCCATGGTGCCCTGATCGATATCTGGGGCTCCCTTGCCGCCCAAGTGAGCTTCGGGCTGCATAACCAATTGATCGCACGCCAGGGCGACAAGCGCCGCGCCGCCACTGGCATCGACAGGAACGTAGGCGACGGTTTGCACTTCGGTCGAATCCAAGCTTGCCAGCACATTGGCCAGATCGAGGCAGACCTCCATGTCACCGCCGGAGCTATCGATCAACACGCCAATCCAATTTACCCGCCGATCACGCAACTCGGTGCCGATGAGGGTCTTCAGCTGGCTCACGTTGCGACGCGTGATAGGGCCTGTGACGCGCAACATCACGGGGCGCCAATCGCCGACAAGCGATTGATCTTGTTTGACCGCATCAAGCGGCAGGCTGAGGCCGCGGGCGAGAGACTCATCATCGCCAGCCAGTAGTTTGATGAAGCCAAATTCGCGTCCCTGACCGCCGGAAAAGCTGCCAAGCGAGCCGGCTGGAACCAGTACGTCTTGCGATACGACGGTGTGATTCTTCTTCAACTCGTCGAGCTTGTCGGCGGTAACGAACTCGGTCCCCTGATCGGTGTCGACTTTAAGAATCGCCTGGCGACGATCGACCATGCCGAGCGCAATCGCTTCGGGGACGGTGCGCCGCGCAGCAGCCACCTCGCGATAAGCGTTCACTACCTTGGGGTTGATCGCGCGTTGCGGATCTTCGTCGATGCCGGCGTCGCCCAGCTCGGCCTCGCGATTCATGACGATCTCTTCGCAGGCCAGGGCGATGAGCACGCCGTGCCCTTTGATCGTGCGGGGAATGTAGGCCACGGTTTTGACGGCCGATAACTCGGGTTGCGTGAGGTAATCGGCGAGCGAAAGGGCCCGCGTGAACTCGGTTCCTTCGCCATAGCTGCCGCTACGACGCTGGGGGACAAGCTCGAGGATCAGCGTTGGCCGATGGTTGTCGCGCCGCGGCGCGGCGGCCAATTGGGTCAAAGCACGCTGGATGGAGCTTTTGATTTGAGCGTCGTCATTCCCCGAGAGGGGAA
>CAZGMU010000011.1:0-8549 GCA_964526975.1 uncultured Planctomycetaceae bacterium | reverse complement strand
GGTCGGTCGCTGACGATGCGGGCTTTTCTTCGGGCAGTTTCTTAGCCGGAGCGGCAGCGACCGGTTGCTTATCGCCCTTGGCTTCCTCGTTGGCCGCCAACAAATCGCCACCGGACGCAATCACTGCAAGCAGCGTGAGCGTCGAAAGAAATTGGCGATGCGCGACTCTGGGATAGCTTACAGAACCGTGGGCCATTTGATGCAACATTCCATGATCCGCCAGACTCCAAGCGACCGGCAAGCCGTCGTACGCCAACCGTTGTTTTCCGGATGCCACGCAAATTATAGGGGCAATCGTAACGGTGGGCAAAAGGCAAGGTGCGGCACGCGTATTTAGCCCCCGGTCAATGACCGGGGGCTAAATGTGGCATTAAGCCTCCCATTGACCGAATAGTGTTTATATGTATACTTACTGCCAAAGAAAGTTTTTTGCAACTTGCTATTCGTCTCAACAAGGAAGTTCTTGCCATGGCCCGATCGATCAAAGGTCGCGGGGCGGCGATTCAGCCGGCTAATCCCTATTTGTCGGTCCACGTGGAAGAAGACTTGGAGCAAGTCGAAGGGGACGAGGAGTACCTGGCTCGGCTGGGGCGACCGCCCACGCAATACCTGCCCGATCATTCGCAGACGATCGTCGCGGAAAACGACAGCCCGGATATCGGCTTCCGCTACAGCGTGAACCCCTATCGGGGCTGTTCGCACGGTTGCAGCTATTGCTACGCGCGGCCGGGGCACGAGTACCTTGGCATGAGCGCGGGGCTGGACTTCGAAACCAAGGTGATGGTAAAGTTTCGCGCGGCCGAACTGTTGCGCGATTTTCTGGCCAAGCCAAGCTGGCGGCCGCAAACGATTTCGTTCTCGGGCGTGACCGATTGTTATCAACCGGCCGAGCGGCAGTTTTGCATCACGCGGGCCTGTGTCGAGGTAGCGGCCGAGTGCCGGCAGCCGATCGGCATCATCACGAAAAACGCGCTGATTGCCCGCGACATCGATCTGTTGCAACAACTGGCCGCGCATCGGGCGGTATGCGTATCTCTTTCGATCACCACGCTCGATACCAAGCTCGCGCGGATCATGGAGCCACGCACCAGCTCGCCCGAGGCCCGGCTCCGAACGCTGCGGGAACTTTCGCAAGCGGGCATCCCCACGGGAGTATGCGTGGCGCCGATCATTCCCGGATTGAACGACTCGGAGATTCCCGCGATCCTCGTCGCCGCCCGCGAGGCGGGGGCCGAAGGAGCCGGCTATGTCATGTTGAAGTTGTCGTCGACCGTGAAACCGGTCTTCTTGGATTGGCTCCAGCAGAGCTATCCCGATAAATCAGCGCGGGTGCAGTCGTTGATTCGTGCGGTGCGTAGCGGGAAGCTCAACGACTCCAACTTCGGCAGCCGACAGGTAGGCACCGGAAACTTCGCCGATCTGATCGGCAATACATTTCGCTTGTGGTACACGAAGCTGGGATTCAACGACGATCGACCCCCATTGAATACAAAAGCATTTCAGCCGCCGTTGCCTAACTCAGGGCAGCAGTGGTTGTTTTAGAGGAGCCTTGCCGCACCAGAACATAGCCCGGCCATCTCGGCCGACGACCATCCATGCTGTGATGCGGTCGGTAAGCGAACCCTTCCTAGCCAATCAGCGGCGGAGCATTGATCGTAATCAGCGTTTGCTGCGTTTCGCTATTGCCCAGGTCGTCGTCATGGGCCGTAAAAGTTGCCGAGTAACTCTCCGATTCTCCACCATCGATCGTGTAAGTGTGGATTAGCGTCAATTGCTTCGTGGCCGCATTCCAAGAATAGCTGGAAGAAGATACATCAGGTACCTGCTGAAGGGAGATATCCTCCTCGCCTAGGCCAGTGATTGTGAACGATATACCGTCCTGCCAATCAACGCTTACCGACAAGACATCGAGCGTACCTTGATCAGAAAGTGTAAGCATCACGGTAGCGGCGCCTTCCGTGTCGGCCGCCACATTGGCCGGCGCGGCAAGCTCCGGCGCGACGTTGGCAACATTGATAGACACCGACTGGAAGTCGCTGTCGCTAAATTCGTCTTCAAGCAGCACTTCGATCAATGGCGTATCGGTCTCCAGGTTGTTGCCCGGCGCGACGCCATCGTCAAGATAGCGATGCTGAACAGAGAACGACACCACCCCGGAGCTGCTGATTGCCGTGATCGTGAGGGTCGCCGTGTCGGTCGTCGAAGTAATTTCATCGCCGACTTGGAGCGTGACATTACCAGCCGAGTCGCGAAGAGCGGGAATTGCAAACGACGAGATATTCGTGCTATTGGGATCGTCCCAGCTTATCTGGAGCAGGTGTGTGTCCGTCAAACCGGTGTCGGAATACGAGCCGGTCAGCGTGGCGAGTTGATTTTCCTCGATCCCGACTGGCGTATTCAAAGACAAAACCGGCGTCGCGTTGTCCACCGACACGGCCAGCGTGGCGACTGTCAGGTATGTGTTCTCTTCGCCCACCAAGTCGACCGAGATTCCGTAATCGTTCGGGCCGGCGACGTAAGTGTGAGTCACTTGCCCGCCATCGGCCAACAGTTGCTCGGCCGACACAGTAGTGGTTTCACCATCTCCCCAATGGATAATATATTGAAGGATCGTATCGGCATCGGTATCACCTGTAAGCGCCAGCGTCCAACTACTTGCGACGCCTTCGGTCACAACCGTTGGACCGGAGATAGACGCAGTAGGAGCGACACCCTCGACGACCACCGTAACAGTATTGCCAACGTTGTAAGTGCCATCTTCGTCGGTCGCCGTCGCGCTGATCGTACGCGTCCCAGGTCCGCCAGCGAACGTGTGCGTCACGCTCGACGGATTGCCCGTAACGGTTTGTACCGCCGAGCCGTCGCCCCAGTTGATCGTCCATTGCGTGATCGTGTCGGCGCCTGGGTCGGAGGACGACAAATTCAACGTGTACTCGGCGCCCTCGTTGACACTCGCTGCACCGCTGATGGCGAGAGTCGGCGCAACATTGTTTACCGTGACCGTGATGGTGTTACCCGCGTTATAGATACCATCTTCGTCGGTGGCCGTAGCCATGATCGTGTAGGTGTTAGACCCGTCGGCAAATATATGGGTAACGCTCGCTGGGTTGCCCGTCACGGTTTGCACGGCCGAGCCGTCGCCCCAGTTGATCGTCCACTGCGAAATCGTGTCGGTGCCTGGGTCGGAGGACAACAGGTTCAAAGTATAGACGGCCCCTTCGTTCACGCTTGACACGCCGCTAAGCGTCAACGTCGGAGCAACGTTGCTCACTGTGACCGTGACGGTGTTACCCGCGTTATAGGTACCATCTTCGTCAGTCGCTGTGGCACTGATCGTGCGCGAAACATTTCCATCTGCGAATGTGTGCGTCACACTCGATGGATTGCCCGCCACGGTTTGCACCGCCGTGCCGTCGCCCCAGTTGATCGTCCATTGCGTGATCGTATTGGCGCCTGGGTCGGAAGACGACAGGTTCAACGTGTAGACGGCGCCTTCATCGACGCTCGATGCACCACTGATTGCGAGCGTCGGCGCGATATTGCCGACTGTGACAGTGAGGGTATTGCCGGCGTTGAATGTGCCATCTTCGTCGGTCGCCGTCGCGCTGATCGTACGCGTCCCAGGTCCGCCAGCGAACGTGTGCGTCACGCTCGCTGGATTGCCCGTCACGGTCTGCACTTCCGAGCCATCGCCCCAGTTAATTGTCCATTGCGTGATCGTGTCCGCGCCTGGGTCGGAAGACGACAGATTCAACGTGTAAACAGCGCCTTCATCGACACTCGACGCACCACTAAGTGTAAGCGTCGGAGCGACGTTGTTTACCGTGACGGCGACCGTGTTACCAGCATTGAACGTACCGCTGGAATTGGTGGCGGTGGCGCTAATCGTGCGGGTTCCCGCGCCGTCGGTAAACGTATGCGTCACGCTCGACGGATCTCCCGTCACAGTCTGAACCTCGGAGCCGTCGCCCCAGTTAATCGTCCATTGGGTAATCGCGCTCGTCGAGTTACTCGAAGCAAGGTTCAACGTATAAAGCGAGCCCTCGTTGACGCTCGAAGCTCCGCTAAGCGTAAGCGTTGGCGAGTTTACGGGGGGTGTCTCGGAATCGACGTCTTCAAAGCGCTTCTGTTTGAAGTTGGTGAACTCGTTGTCGTCGGCGTTGCTCAGCGTGTCGAATCCACGGCCGCCGTTGAAGCGAGTCTTCACGCTCGCTTCAGACCCTGAGATGTCGAGTAGATCGTCATCATCTCCTAAGGAGACTCGCAACTTGGTGAAGGCCGAATCCTCGATGGTTACTTCGTCTTCACCATCCTTGCCTTTGATCTTGGTGTTGCCGGTTACTTGGGTGTCGATCACTGAGAGTGTATCGTTCCCATCGCTCAGCTTGGCCTTGAACTTGCCGTCGATGGTAACACCATCGAGAGTCAGCGAATCGTTGCCTTTGCCGGCCTCGATCTTGAGCTTGCCGGGCACATCCAGGTCGGCGATCGAAACGGAGTCGTCGCCACCTTTCAGCTTGATCTTGATGTCGCCGGAAAAACCAGTCAGCGTGATCGATCCGTTGGATGAGCCATTGATGCTCGTCGCATTGCCGCCGGCATTGATTCCGGTAATCGTCACCGAACCGGCGGTGGCGCCGGCGATGATTTGAATGCCATTAGCGAGATCGTCGCCTTTGATGACGAGATCGCCTTTATGAATGCTGGCCGTAACATCACCGGCCAAGAGATTGCGATTTTCCAGCGACTCGAACCGGCACGACCGCCCCTTACGTCCTCTTCCCGCCATAACTCGCGACTCCAACAAAGATGCAAATTCAGTAGAACTTCCATACTAACATCGCCCTCCAAAATTTGAGCGCCTTAAAGGCGGCAAATGACGAAAAACTACGGCCACAACAGCAAACAATTTTGCATTTTTATGCAGAATTTCCGTACGGTTTTCCCGCAAAATCGGCCGAGGCGTTATCAACCGGCAGCCCGGCAACAAAGCCGCCAGCGATCCGAAAGCGGCACATGAGCACAGCCCAACTTTGCGCTTTGTAACAGCAGCGCAAGGCCATCCAGCCAGCGAGCGAAATGGTGGAACGCCGGGCAACGGTCGGGTATGCTGAGTGCTGATCGGTTGCAGCCAGACTCGATCTCTTCGAGTTCTCCAAAACATCAAGTCCCACCACTCGTTGGACTCACGCCAAACCAGGAGGCAATCCATGTCCAAGCAGGCGGCGAATCTTCATCGGCGGTCGTTTCTCAAGACGGCCGTATCAGCCGGAGCGGCGGTCATCGCAGCTCCTCATATCATCCCTAGCTCCGCGCTGGGGCGGGACGGTGCTGTCGCTCCGAGCGAGCGGATTGTGCTCGGCGGCATCGGCATCGGCAACCGGGGCACCTATGACCTGGGCTGCTTTCTGGAACAAGGCGACGTTCAGTTCGTTGCGATCTGCGACGTGAAGGCCAATCGCCGCACGGCGGTGAAGCAAATCGCCGACCAAAAGTATGGCAATCAAGACTGCAAGATGTATCGCGACTTCCGCGAGCTGCTGGGGCGCAACGATATCGACGCCGTGCTCATCGCGACCGGGCCGAACTGGCACTGCACAATGGCGAGCTATGCCGCGCGGGCCGGCAAAGACATCTACTGCGAAAAGCCCTGCACGAAAAATATTGCCCAGAGCCTCTCGTTGGCCGAAAACATGCGGCGAGCGGGTGTCGTGTTTCAGGCCGGCACGCAGCGACGCAATCTTCCTCATTTCGCGTTTGCCTGCGAGTTGGCTCGTACCGGAAAACTCGGCAAGCTCCACACCGTCTATGCCCATCCCGCCGGCATGCAGGCGCTGATGAGCGGCTGGCTGCCGGCCGAGAAGGAACCGGCCAAGGAAGATGTCGATTGGAATATGTACCTCGGCCCAGCCGCATATCGCCCTTACAACGGCAAGCTGCTCGACGGTTTCAACTTCGAGAAAGGGGGCGGCCTTGTCGGCGGCGGCGTCCTCGAATGGGGGTCGCACTGCGTCGATCTCTGCCAATGGGCAGCCGGGGCCGATGGCACCGCGCCGGTTGAGTACAACCCGCCGGAAAATGGCGAGCTCGTCGCCAAGTATGCCGACGGCGTAAAGCTCATTCTGCGTGAGCACAACTGGATTCCACTCGGCTCCTGCCCCGTGCGTTTCGAAGGCGAAACGGGTTGGGTCGAGACGGCCGACAGCGGCAAGTACGTGCTCAGCTCGCCCGAACTGCTGGCTGGCCGCACGGTGGCCGAGATCGATGGCTACCCCGCCACGTTCCATGTGCGCGACTTCCTCGATTGCGTGAAGACCCGCAGCCAGCCGAAGGCCAACGCCGACGCGGCCTGCTTCTCCCACATTGCTTGCCACGGTGCCAACATCGCGCTCGCGCTCAATCGCAAGCTCACTTACGACCTCAAGAAACACGAGTTCGTGAACGACGCCGAGGCCAACCGACTGCGGTCCGAAGCTCTCCGCGAGCCCTGGCGCATCTAGTTGCCTCTCCCTCTCCCCTTGGGAGAGGGCCGGGGTGAGGGCACCCTGCCATTTCTGCATTCGTTCATTAACACAAGCCAATCGACCAAGCGGATTCAATAATCATGTTCCTCAATGCTCCCCTCCACCGACGCCTTGCCTGCGTGGCCAGCGCGATTTTTCTGTTCAATGTCAGTTTCGCATTCGCCGTAGGCGAGCTTCCGAAAACGCCGCCGGAAAGCGTCCTTATCGAGGTTCTCAAAACCAAGCCGGATGCCGAAAAAGCTATCGCCTGCAAGCAGTTGGCCTTGGTCGGTACCAAGCAGTGCGTACCCGAGCTTGCCAAACTACTCAGCAACAAGCAACTCGCTTCTTGGTCGCGGATCGCGCTGGAAGTGATTCCCGACGAGGCTGCCGACCAAGCATTGATCGAAGCCGTCGGTAATCTCCAAGGGCGATTGCTGGTCGGCACGATCAATTCGTTGGGCGTTCGTAAGACCGCTGCTGCGACCGATGTGCTGGCCGGTCATTTGAAAGACAAAGATCCGCAGATCGCCTCGGCTGCGGCCGTTGCCCTGGGCAGAATCGGCAACGAGAGCGCGACCAAGACGCTACGTTCGTCACTCAGTACCGTCGAACCTCGTGTCCGCAGTGCGGTCGCGGAAGGCTGCATCCTTTGCGCCGAGCAGCTTCATAAGAATGGAAAGAGCGACGAAGCCGCCGCGATCTACGACGAAGTCCGCAAAGCCGAAGTGCCAAAGCAGCGCAAGCTCGAAGCGACACGCGGATTCATCATAGCAAAAGGCGCCGCGGGCCTACCTACCCTCATCGAGCAACTGCACGCTCAAGACAAAGCCTTCTTCCAGATAGGCCTCATCTCGGCCCGCGAGCTTTCCGGGCAGGAAGTGACCGATGCGCTCTCCGCCTCGTTGCCGAAGTTAGCATCCAAACGGGCAGTTGGGCTTCTGAGCGTGTTGGCAGATCGTAACGACGGCGATCTGCCCCCCGTCGTCCTGAGCGTAGCCAGAAACAAGAATGGAGACAAGGAACTACGGGTCGCGGCCATCGGCACGGTCGGTCGCCTCGGTGACGCAACCTGCTTGCCACTTCTACTAGAGATCGCCGCCGATTCGGATGAAGACCTGGCTCAGGCCGCCACATCGGCGCTCGCATCCGTGCCGGGAGAAGGCGTTAGCTCGGCGCTCGTTGGCAATCTGGCCAAGGCCGATGGCAAAGCGCTCGCCGCGCTTATCCACGCAGTCGGCGCTCGACGAATCAACGCAACCCCCGAATTGAAGAAATCACTCGACAACTCGGATGCAGCGATTCGCCACGCCGCGCTTGCCGCGCTGGGCGATACAATTCAGCCGCAGGACGTGGAAGTTTTGATCTCGCAGTATGTGAAAGGTAAACGCGCCGAGGATTCGGTAGTCGCTGCCAAGGCGTTGCGGGCGGCATGCATCCGCATGCCCGACCGCGAGGCATGTGCGGCCAAACTCGCAAACGCGATGCCCGATGCCTCGACAGATGCCAACATCAATCTAGTCGAAGTCCTAGCTGCGATGGGTGGCCCCAAGGCCCTTGAAACAATCGGCGCGGCTGCTCGGGGCAACGATGCAAAGGTTCAAGACACGGCAACCAAGGCGCTCGGCAAGTGGATGACGGTCGACGCCGAACCCGTATTGCTCGCATTGGCGAACGACAAAGCCTGCAAGTTCCAGGATCGCGCCTTGCGTGGTTATATTCGCTTGGCCCGCCAATTCAGCATGCCAGACGCCCAACGGGCTCAAATTTGCGATAGCGCCTTAGACGTAGCCAAACGCGATGAAGACCGGAAGCTGGTCCTCGAAGCGCTCGAACGTCATCCAAGCGAAGACGGCTTCAAAGTCGCGATCAAGGCCGCCAAATATCCTGGTCTCAAGGACAACGTCCAACAGACATCGCTCGTGATTGCTCAAAAGGTGAAAAGCGATCCGTCGACCGTTCGCCAGGCGCTCGCCCAGATCGGCGTGAAGCCGGTGAAGATCGAAATTGTGAAGGCGGAATACGGTTCGGGGAACTCCAAGCGTG
>CAZGMU010000010.1:0-27711 GCA_964526975.1 uncultured Planctomycetaceae bacterium | reverse complement strand
CTCAGCCGTTAGCTTGATGTCCGAGTCTAGAAAAACCGGTGTCAGTCCGAATAGGACTGTGCGCGGTTTCGCCAAAATGGCGGGCGCAAAGAGTGAAGCAGAAATGCCTAGCACTGCGGCTCGGCGTGTCAGTTTGCTGCTGGCTCCCACGCGAAGTCCTCCGGTGTCCAGCATACACCAAGCCCACACCAGAGCTAACAGGTGAAAGTTGGTGTACCGTCTCCAAGCACTTGAAGTATCTAGATAATCGGTAAGCCTTCGAGTCCAGCTTTTCGGACTCGCCGTTAGTGGGGCTTGCACTAGCTGGAGTGGGCGACTGTCATATAACAACCAACCTGCAGCCTTACGAAGGCGTCTGGAGAAGATTCAATGACCGTCACTATTTTTCATAACCCGGCATGTGGGACCTCGAGGAATACTCTCGAGATGATACGCCAGAGCGGCGAAGAACCAACCGTCATTGAATATCTGAAGCATCCGCCGGGCCGCGAACAACTCGTTCAACTTATCGCTGCGATTGGGATCTCACCGAGAGAGCTTCTTCGAGAAAAGGGAACACCTTTTCACGAACTCGGCCTGAGCAATACCAACTGGACGGATGATCAGCTCATCGATTTCATGTTGCAGCATCCGTTACTAATCAATCGACCGATCGTAGAGACGCCAAAGGGAACTAAGCTCTGCCGCCCGTCAGAAAAGGTGTTCAGTCTGCTCGAAAAACCAATCGATCGATTTGTGAAAGAGGATGGAGAAGTTGTTTTCTCCGGCCAGACGCACAACGCTTAAGACAGCGCGCGCTGTTCAACTGTTTGCGCATCCGGCTTTGGCGAACTCAGCAACGAATCGCACCATTGCAAAATGTTGCTTAACTCTGATGGCAATTCTACGCCCATGCCACCATGAAACCGTTGCCACTCAATATCGTAAGGCTCTCTAACGGCGGTAAGAATTGGAACGCCCGCATCAATCGCAGCGGCAAAGCAACTGATTAATCCCCTTCCCAAACTCTCTGCTCTGCCAAATCGATTAACAAGCAAAAGATCAACCCGGTCCTCGATAGCAGCCAAAAGTGTTGGCTCCATTTCTAATAAGCCAGCTTCATTTAGCCTGCATCCCTTCGCATCGAGACCCCGGTTCTCCCAAACATCGAAAACCGCATCAGAGCGAACGTCGACGACTTTGATTGACGCTGCACACTGACCTTCTATGCCAGGCGTGATTATTTGAATAACGCCTCCGACACGAGCCCCGCGCTCAAGCAGCGCTTTACAAACGTTCGCGAATAACAGGTCGATATCGAATTTTCGCTGATAGCGGACCGCCGCGATGCTTTGCATGACTGCCTCCCTGCAGAGGCATTCTAATCAACACGAGTGGCCTTGGAAGTACAAAACCAGAAGCGACAAAGAATCCGAAATTTCGGACTCGTCTAGAATATTGATCAGAACGTTAGGCGGCATTCTCTGCGAGGCGCTCATTGAACGAGTAACCTGATCCTCGAACTGTCCGGATTGGGTCGGTTTCACGGCCACGCGATAGCGTTTTCCTTAAGCGCCCTACATGGACGTCTACGGTTCGCTCATCAATATAAATTTCCTGGCCCCATACAGCGTTGAGCAATTGCTCTCTTGAGAATACTCGCCCAGGAGAAGACATGAGAAACTCTAGAAGGCGAAACTCCGTCGGTCCAAGATGAATTTCTCGATCACCACGGTGAACACGCTTCTTCTCGCGATCGAGCTGCAGATCACCTGCTTTAAGAATTCCGGTTAGCTGCATGCGATTGGCGCGGCGCAGCAATGCTCCGACCCGGGCCATCAACTCTGGCACAGAAAAAGGCTTCACCATGTAATCGTCGGCACCGGTAGTAAGGCCGCGGATACGCTCCGACTCTTCGGTTCTCGCGGTCAGCATCAGGATTGGAATACTTTGGGTCTCTTCTCGCGCACGCAGCCGCCGGCACAGCTCGATGCCAGACAGGCCCGGCAACATCCAATCGAGAACGACTAGATCGGGAACGTTTTCTTTCAAGCGTACCTCGGCTTCATCGCCGCGATAGACGCACTCAACTTCATAACCCTGCATTTCGAGATTGTAGCGAATAAGGATCGAGAGGGATTCCTCGTCCTCAATAACCAGGATTTTCGGCTTCATGCGGTTGCTCCGCCTTCTTACGTTTGCGGATAGGGCACACTCGTCAGGCTGGAAGAGTCTGATTTGGGACGCTCATCCAACAACTGCTCGCCACTAACGAGGTAGTAAACGGTTTCAGCAATGTTCGTTGCGTGATCCCCAATCCGCTCCACATTCTTGGCCGCGAAGAGGAGATGCGTACACATGGTGATCTGGCGCGGATCTTCCATCATGTAGGTCAGCAGCTCGCGGAATAGCGAGGTATAGAGATCGTCAACTGCGTCGTCTCTTTTCCAAACCGCAACAGCGTGGTTCGCATCTCGCGCTCCAAAGGCATCGAGTACTTCCTTTAATTGCTCGAGCACAATTTCGTTCATGTGTTCGACGCCACGAAGAAGCGCCGGCGCGTGATATTCACCTTTTAACGCCAGAACACGCTTCGCTGTATTCTTTGCGAGATCCCCTACCCGCTCCAAATCGTTACAAATGCGAAGGGCGGAAATTACTTCGCGAAGGTCGACAGCCAACGGCTGCCGTTTTGCAATAATTGTGACCGTGTTTTCCTCGATCTGACGCTGCAAGTCATCGATATGACTATCCGCGGCGATTATGCGCTGGGCAAGAATTGTATCACGCTTAAGCAACGCATTGATCGCGTCGACAACGGACTTTCCGGCAAGACCGCCCATTTCCGCCACTTCGCGGTTTATTTCGCGCAGCTCATTCTCGAACGCCGTAACAATATGGGTCGACATGATGTCCTCCGCGAACCTTAGCCGAAGCGGCCGGTGATGTAGTCTTGTGTTCTTTGATCCGTCGGGGTGCTGAACATAAAGTCTGTCGTACCCTCTTCAACGAGAACACCGAGATGAAAAAACGCCGTCCGCTGAGATACTCGCGCCGCCTGTTGCATTGAGTGTGTGACGATCACGATCGTGAAATTCTCACGCAATTCGTCGATTAGTTCTTCAATTCGCGCTGTCGCGATTGGGTCGAGTGCGGAACACGGCTCATCCATCAGGATAATTTCCGGGGAAACCGCAATAGCGCGAGCGATGCAAAGCCGCTGCTGCTGCCCACCCGAAAGACTTGTTCCCGCGTCGTTAAGGCGGTCCTTCACTTCTTCGAATAGCCCAGCTTTTCTTAGACTCGTCTCGACGATTTGGTCGAACTCAGCCTTGGAGTTCGCAAGCCCGTGGATACGGGGACCGTACGCGATGTTTTCGTAAATGGACTTGGGAAACGGGTTTGGCTTCTGAAAGACCATTCCTACGCGCGCTCGAAGCTGAACGACATCGAGCGAACGATCGTAGATATCGTCCCCATCAATTCTTATCAGTCCGGACACTTTGGCCGACGGAATGGTGTCGTTCATGCGATTGATACACCGAAGAAAAGTCGACTTTCCGCAACCGGATGGACCAATGAATGCCATTACGGCCTTCTCTGGGATGTTAACAGTGACATCTCTTAAGGCTTGTTTGTCGCCATAGTGGACGTTCACCTTGTCCGCCGCGACTTTCGTGCGGCCCGTCTGTTCAGACGTCTTTGCCGTTACTTTGGTGACAATGTTCACATTACTGGAAAGCATCGCATTGCTCCAACGAAACCGTTTCTACGAATTTGATCACCATTGAAATTTCTTTCTTAATCGGTAGCGCGCGTAGATGGCGACGCCGTTCAGTCCGAGAGTAATTACAAGAAGAACGATACCTGCCGCCGCAGCGTTCGCGTGAAAATCGCTCCCAGGACGGGAGATCCAGTTGAAAGCCTGTATCGGCAGTACGGTGAAGCCGTCGAAAAGCCAGCTAAACGAGACGAAGGGAAATTCGCTGGTAATGGGTGATGCCGGAAGAAACGCAATGAACGTCAGCGCTCCAATAGTGATCAAAGGAGCAGTTTCGCCAATTGCCCGTGAAATCCCGATAATCACTCCGGTGAGCATTCCGGGTACCGCGGCAGGCAGCACATGATCACGAGTTACTTGCCATTTCGTGCACCCGATACCGTAAGCAGCTTCGCGCAGCGTTTGAGGTACCGCGCGGATGGACTCACGAGTTGCCACAACAATGATCGGAAGAATGAGCAAGGCGAGTGTAAGACCGGCGGTAAAAACACTCCGTCCCGTGCCAAGCCCATAAACGAATAACCCTAAAGCAAGCAGCCCGAAGACGATGGATGGTACGCCGGCAAGGTTTGTAATGTTGATTTCGATGATATTCGTGAGCCAGTTTCGCCGCCCATATTCTTCCAGGTAGATCCCGGCTCCCACGCCTAACGGCACCCCGATCAATGCCGTGGTCATAATCACGAGAAGCGAACCCACCCAGGCGGACAGAATTCCCGCTTGCGATGCGCGCCTCGAGGGAAAGTTGGTAAGGAAATCCCAGCTCAGCCGCGGCAGGCCTGTTACAAACAAGTCGAGCAGCAACACCGCCAACATCACTAAGCCAAATGAGGTAGCAATAATGCCGCATAGAATGAACAGGCGCTCTTTGGCTCGGCGCTTCGCGATGTTGAGCGACGGGGTGGCTTTAGTCATTTCCGAATCCTGCTTGAATACTTCGTCCGCAATGAAAACCATCAGTACTCTTCCCTGAATTTCATTCGAAGCCAGAACGCGAAAATGTTGAAGACCAAAGTAATTACGAGAAGAGTCAGACCGGCTGCAAAAATCGTTTGATAAGCGATACTCCCGTGCGGCAGATCGCCAAGCGCCACCTGCACGATGTACGCTGTAATCGTTGCAGCGGGTTGCGTCGGATCGAGCGTCAGATTGGGCTGTTGGCCGGCAGCAATCGCGACCACCATGGTTTCGCCAACTGCACGAGAGATGCCCAGGACAAAAGCAGCAGCTACACCGGAAACTGCCGCCGGCAGCACAACTCGAAGAGCTGTCTCCAAACGGGTTGCGCCCATGGCAAGAGAGCCGTCTCGGATCGCTTGCGGTACGGCTCGCAGCGCGTCTTCGCTCAGGGACGCAACATAGGGGATGATCATGACCCCCATGACAATGCCTGCGCTTAAGATGTTGAAGCCCGGTAGATTGGGAAGAATTGTTGCCTGTAATGCCGGCGTAACAAAGAAAAGAGCGAAGAACCCAAAAACGACAGTCGGCACAGCACTGAGCAATTCTAGAATAGGTTTAACAGTTTCCCGCACGCGCGGAGAAGCAAACTCACTAAGATAAATTGCTGCGGTTAAGCCCAACGGTGCCGCGACGCTGAGTGCGACGATGGTACTTAAGAAGGTACCGGTTAAGAGCGGCAGGATACCGTAGCGAGGATTGGCAAAAAGCGGCGTCCACATCGTATCCGTCAGGAATGTGGAAATCGGAACGTGGGTAAAGAAACCCCATGATTCCACCAGCAGAACGCCAACGATTCCTAGCGTGACAAACACTGACGACGCGGCACATAGAAACAACAACGCTTCTACGAGGCGCTCCCTAAGACGCCGAAATTTCATTTTTGATGGCGAAATTTTTGTAGCCACTTTAACCCCCAGCGAACGGGAGGGCTGACAGCCCTCCCGCCTTGTCGACTAGTGCTTTGCTTCGCGCTTCATCAGCTCTTCGATCGAAAGCCCGACTTCAGGCACCCCACCGAAGACGCTTCCTACGCGGCGGTCTTTGAAGCTTTTCAGAGCATGAGCGTATGCCGCGTCGGGCAAGGGCAAGTATTTGACTTCCGCGACGAGCGGAGAGCCCTTCGTCATGATGAATTCGATGTACTGCTGAACTTCAGGCTTATCGGCTGATTTCCGGCTGACGTAGATGAACAGCGGGCGACCCAGAGGATTGTATTCGCCCCGTTGCACGGCTTCGGTGCTCGGGAAGATACACCCGCGGCCGCCGTCAATCGCCAAAGCCTTCATCTGCTTCGCATGCGGCGCGTAGTAAGCGTACGGAATGTAACCGAGAGAGTTTGCGTCGTTCTCGATGCCTTGCACGAGTACGTTATCGTCTTCGCTAGCCGTAAAATCCGAGCGCGTGGCCTTAGCCTTGCCGTTAATCGCTTCGGTGAAGTAGTCGAACGTCCCCGAATCCGCGCCGGCGCCAAATAGAGAGATTTTGGTGTTCGGCCACTTGGGATCGACGTCGGACCAGTTTATAATCTTGCCCTGGGCCGCCGGCTCCCAGATCTTTTTCAGCTGAGCAACAGTGATGCAGTTGCCGATGAAATTGTTCTTCGGGCTCACAGCTACGGTGAGGGCATCGAACGCAATTGGAAGCTCGATAAACTCGATGCCGTTCTTCTTGCAGTCTTCGATCTCGGCTTTCAGGATCGGACGCGAGCCATTCGAGATATCAGTCTCCCCGCGGCAGAATTTCTTGAAGCCGCCGCCGGTGCCCGAGATGCCGACGGTGACGCGGATCTGGCCCTTGGTCAGCTTTTGAAATTCTTCAGCGAACGCTTCAGCGACCGGGAACACGGTGCTTGAACCGTCAATCGCGATCGTCTTTGTTTGCGCGGTAGCGGGCACGGCACTTAGCGATACTAGTGCGAGCACGCTTACAATAACCCCGAGTTTCACGACACTCTCCTCTTTTCCGGTTGGATGTTTTTCATTGATTTCAACGCCGCCCGAGAGGCGGGCTGTCTTGCTTCTTCGGAATGCTTTTCTGGCCAGAGCACGGTAGCGAGGACGAAACCAATCAACGCACCGAGTAATTGAGCGAAAACAAACGGAAGAATTCCCTCCGCCTGAATGCCCGAAAATGTGTTGGTAAAGGACCGCGCCAGAGTGACCGCGGGATTTGCAAATGAAGTCGACGAGGTAAACCAATATGCAGCGAAGATGTAGCAACCAACAGCGGCTGGCACGCTTGTAGGACTTGCTCTCAGCGTCCCTATGATCGTGAGAACCAAACCACAGGTGGCAATTACCTCAGCACTCACCTGCCCTAATCCGCTTCGCGCAGTCGTCGAGTACTGGACAATCGGCAAATCGAACATCAGGTGCGCGAGCCCGACACCCACGAGTGCACCCGCTACTTGGGCACCAATCCATCCCGCCGCTGCAGGTGCCGCTATCTCACGCCTGAGCAGAGCGACCAATGTGACCGCGGGATTGAAATGCGCACCCGAGAGCGGTCCAAAGATATTGATAAGGACATAAAGTGCAGCACCCGTTGCAAGCGCGTTTGCCAGGAGCGCGATTGCCACATTTCCTTGCGCTAAGCGCTCACCCATGATTCCGGAGCCGACGACGCTCGCTAGAAGAAGCGCTGTACCGACAAACTCTGCTGTCAGAGAACGCTTCATTGCACGGTCTCCGCTAACTTGGTCGCGCCTTCGCTGCGGCCGATCTCTTTGAGCTTGTGCTGAAGCGACAGTTGATCGAGCTTGGCGAAGGGCAGCGCGACAAAGAGTTCAATTCGACGCCGAAGTAGCTGGTAGGCTTCGCGAAACGCCTTTGCGACCTCGACTTCGCTTCCATCGACAGCTGCTGGATCTGCGATACCCCAATGCGCTGTCATTGGGTTGCCCGGCCACACGGGACAAGTTTCTCCCGCGGCGTCGTCACAAACTGTGAAGATGAAGTCGAACTTCGGCGCATCAGATTTCTCAAACTCGCTCCAAGACTTCGAGCGCATCTCGGTCGTATCGTGATTGAAGCTATTTAGAAGCTTGATCGCATTTGAGTTGGGTTCGCCCTTCGGATGACTTCCTGCGCTGTAGGCTTTGAACTTGCCTTTGCCGAGCGAATTCATGATCGCTTCGCCCATGATCGAGCGCGCGGAATTACCGGTGCAAAGGAACAGTACGTTCAAGATGCGATCAACAGGCACAGACGGTCTTCCTTGACTTCAATTTCGATTTTGCTTTCGGGACACACTTCAGAGCTGGCGCGCAAATTTCGGGATTGCCATCGCAGCAATCTGCCAGCAAAAACTGCACGAGATCGCCAAGCGCGTTGAATTCGGCTGCGTAGATAATTGAGCGCGACTCTCTTCGTTGCGAGACAAGCCCCGCAATTTCCAACTCTTTGAGATGGAATGATGCGTTCGGCGCTGAAACCTTCGCGGCCTTCGCAATCGCACCTGCGGCCATTCCGATTGGTCCCGCTTTCACTAGGCGCCGAATGATCCTGACGCGCGTCGCCTGCGCGAGTGCGCCGAAAGCTGTTATTGCTTGAGTTTCTTTCATGTTTTGACTCTTCTAAAACTCTTGAAATAACGCTACGACGGATTATGTGCGGGAGTAAATGACGGTCGAAATACTGTTTTGTGACAGTTCCATGACATCGTCAGATACCAACGAATTCAACGCCCTCAGGAACATCAATGCTCAGGTCAGATGTGGATATCCCAAATGTCCGAGAGGACTTGCTTTCGGCTCCTGACATGGAGCGCCTTTTGCCCGCGACTCGTCCTACACATCCTCCCCGCTTTCTGATCCTCTATGGCTCGCTGCGAAAACGGTCCTTCAGTAGATTCCTGAGCGAAGAAGCAAGCCGTCTGCTCGTTGCGATGGGTGCTGAAACGAAGACTTTCAATCCAAGCGGCCTCCCGTTGCCCGATGATGCGGACGCTAGTCACCCAAAAGTCGCCGAACTTCGAGACCTGGCCTCCTGGGCGGAGGGAATGGTTTGGTGCACGCCAGAGCGTCACGGCGCGATGACCGGAGTGATGAAGGCGCAGATTGATTGGATTCCGTTGTCGCTGGGCTCTAAGCGACCAACGCAAGGAAAAACACTTGCGGTGATGCAGGTGAGCGGCGGCTCACAGTCTTTCAATGCACTCGGTCAGTTGCGGATCTTAGGTCGCTGGATGCGTATGATCACGATCCCCAACCAATCTTCGGTGCCGAAGGCGTTTATGGAGTTCGATAACGCCGGGCGAATGCGGCCATCGCCGTATTATGACCGCGTAGTGGACGTCATGGAGGAACTGATGAAGTTCACGCTGCTCACGCGCGGCTCTGCAGATTACCTTGTTGATCGGTACAGCGAACGCAAGGAGACGCCGGCGGAATTGACCAAGCGCGTAAACTTGCGATCGATTTGATTCGGCGGCCAAGAAAACATCCTAGGTACTAAAAGCGATCTGCGCGCCATCGAAGTGGCCGGTCCCTGAGGGCTGCGAAAGCTCCTGAAATATCGGCGGATTCTCGCAGAACAACCGCTCGACTTCTGCCTAATAGCAAGCATCACTAGTGGCGTTCCCCGCCTCGCTCGGCCTTTTTGCGGCCCGTTGCGAGGTTGCCTCAGTGACAGCGATTCGCTGCCGACAATGAAAGGGAATACAAATGCCAAAGTCGAAAAAGAAATCTAAAGCAAAATCGAAGAAGGCTGTTTCGAAGCCTAAAAAAGTCTCTCGTTCAACGCCGAAGTCTGCACCCACTGGCTCAAAGTCAGCGATCGTCGCTGAATTGTTGGGCCGGCCGAGCGGAGCTTCAGTGACAGAGCTTGTGGCGAAGACAGGATGGCAGCCTCACACTTGCCGGGCGAAGATTTCGATCCTTCGCAAAGGAGGGCAAAAGATCGAAAAGTCGAAGAATAAGAACGGTGAACTGGTCTACCGCAAAGTCAGCGGTCGCACCGACCAAACCGCACCGACGTCAAAGCGGTAAAAACCTATGTCCAAGAAAGCACTTCGTGCTGCCCCCGAAGATAGTACCTCCGGGGGTAACGCCGACAATCTGAAACAGAAAATCGCTGCTGAGATCGAGCAAATACGGGTCATGAACAAGGACCAGTTGCGCGTTCGCTGGAAAGATTTGTTCAGAAAAGAAGTGCCGGCGGCTCTAACGAAAGATTTGCTTGCTCGGATGATCGCTTATCGGATTCAGGAGCAGGCTTTCGGAGGCTTAGATCGCAAGACGGAGAAGCTCCTTGAGAGCTATGCCAACGGCAAGATCAGCGAAACTTCTCGTTATTTGAAGTCCGGAACAGTTGTTGTCCGTGAATATCGAGGCGTCAGACATACTGTCACGATTGTCGATGGTGGCTACGTCTGGAACGACAAGAGATTCGCGAGCCTAAGTACAATCGCAAAGGAAATCACCGGAACGTCGTGGAACGGGCCTCGATTCTTCGGCCTCCGCGAGCGATCAGCTCAGCAAGACAACGATAAGAAGCCTGTACGCTTACCGAGAGTTGGACCATGAAATACTCTCCCAAAAAACAGCTACGCTGCGCGGTCTATACCCGCAAATCGACCGACCACAATCTTGAGCTCGAATTCAATTCACTCGACGCTCAGCGCGAGGCTTGCGAAGCCTATATTAAGAGCCAGGCTCATGAAGGCTGGCGGCTGATCAGTGACAAGTATGATGACGGCGGACACTCCGGTGCAAGCCTTGAGCGCCCTGCTCTTCAAGAACTCTTGAACGACGTCCGTGCTGGAAAGATCGATGTGATCGTCGTTTACAAGATCGATCGGCTTACGCGCTCACTTACAGATTTCGCAAAACTTGTCGAAGTGTTCGACCAGCAGTCAGTATCGTTTGTCTCCATTACCCAGTCATTTAATACGACAACCAGCATGGGCCGGCTCACGCTAAACGTCTTACTTTCATTCGCGCAATTCGAGCGAGAGGTCATAGGTGAACGGGTCCGAGACAAGATCGCGGCATCCAAGAAGAAAGGCATGTGGGTGGGTGGGCCAGTACCCTTAGGTTATCGCGCCGCCAATAAGAAACTGTCGATCGTGCCAGAAGAAGCGAAGACGGTTCGGATGATTTTCCAACGATTCCTGGCACTGAAATCCATTGGTGCTCTGCTAACCGAGCTCGATCAAAAAGGACTCCGAACACGGAAGCAGAAACTTAGTAGCGGCCGAGTTCGTGGCGGCTGCCGTTATGGAAAAGGCACTCTCCATCACCTTTTGAAGAACCGATTCTATATCGGAGAAGTAGCTTACAGGGGGTCGAACAACAAAGGCGAACACGATCCCATAATTGAACGGAGTGTCTTCGAAACTGTTCAGAAGTTACTTTCCAAAAATGCGGTCGAACGAAAGGCAAAGCATCAGAGCTCAGGTTCCCTGCTAACAGGATTGCTTTTCGATGACCGCGGCAATCGGATGACGCCCACATATACTAGAAAGCATGGCGTTCGATACCGCTATTACATTTCCCACACTCTTCTGCAGTCGCGCAAAGACGAATCGGGAACTGTTAGGCGCGTTCCAGCAACGGAGATCGAAGAAACTATTGTCAACGCCTTACGACTGAAGAGGTTCTTCACTCAGCAAGAAGCCAGACCCACACCAAAATCGCTTCAAGCCATCGTCCAGCGAGTTATACTCCGAGATACCGAGATAGAAATTGTGCTTGCGGAAAGGCTTGCAGGAAGCAAGGGCGCACTCTCTGTACCGTGGCGCAAGCGCTCAGTGAGCGCTAACAAAGGCATCCTACATGATTCCAATACGAGCAGCAGCCGTCTATCACAAGAAATGCGCGACACTCTTCTCACCGCTATTGCACATGCTCGCAGGTGGATGAACGGCATAGAGTCAGGAAGTATAATTACGATTAGTAAAATCGCTGCGCAAGAAGGTTACGTAGAGAGGCATATTCGTTTGCTTCTACCACTAGCATTCACTCCACCGGCACTGATTAGCGCTGTGGTGAATGGGACTATACTTGACGACGTAACGGTAACCAGCCTTGCCAAGAGAGTTTCGCTTGCGTGGAAGAAGTCGAAATGACAGTCGTCATTCAAACGCTATCGTGAACTTGTACATCGCCATGCTGCACAGTCCTTCGATCTTGGTGCCCGACGGCTGAGCAGGTATGTCGATCAGAGTTTCACCCGAAACTGGCAACATTTTACGGTATTTCAATTTCGGAATAGTAAAGGCCAACCCACAATCGAAGCTGCCAACAGTTTTCATCTTGATGATGGTGGGCACGTTTGCTCTTGCCACTGTCAGTTCGGGAAAGTAGCCTCCCTCAGACACAATTTCGATGATCTGCGTTCCGTTGATCAGGCTGACATTCTTTGATGGCGCTATGCTTTGCGCGAAGGCAGCCGTAGCCGCGATAATCCAGAGAGTGGTCACAGAAAGAATGTTGGAAGATTTCGTCATCACTCACCTCTTAAAGGCTAAACACTGGAGAAATCCATCCGATCATTGCGAAGCTGTTGAATAAGTTGATGAGGGCAAAGAATACGACGACGAGCCCTGCAGTTTTAAAGAAGATCGAGGATTTTGCTATTCCTCGGAATCCGAGTGCACCGAAACTAAGCAATGCGAGTACCGGAAGCGTACCGAGCGCAAACATCGACATCGTCAATGCGCCTGCCAAAAAACTTCCGGTGCTGAGCGTGTAGAATTGCATTGCTTGCGTAAATCCACACGGAAGGATGAAAGTTACCGCACCAAGCAGAAACGGACTCAGTACACGGTTCGCTCTACTCAGTTCAATGGCGCGCATGGATAGCGCGCGAGGTATCGACGGCAGAAGACCTCCCACGTCATAAAATATATCTAAAAGACTGATCCCCAAGACAAGCATCACAATTCCAACAAAGAACGTGAGGGCGAACATCCCTGTGGCGCTCAACTGAAACATTCCGCCTACCGCGCCAATTAATCCACCCAGGATAAAGAACGCGATCAGCCTACCAATGTGAAACGTCACCTGCGGCCACACTCGATCTCCGCTCTTTGCAAAACTCGCAGAGATCGATAGCACCATGCCGCCGACGACAGCCATGCAGGTCGATAGCGAAGCTATGAAACCGATGAGTAAGGCAGTACCAAACGAAATCGTTTCTACGCGGACAAGATTAACGATGCCCGCCTTTTGCAGCAGAACGAAGAAGGCAATGAAGCCTATTGCCGCGGGGGCCGCGATCCAAAAGTCGCTCCACCGTACACCTTCTTGTTCAGGCTGCAGGGAAAGCGAGTAGCCATGTGGCAACAGAATTTTTGTCAACTCGTCGGCGACTTGGCGCCCACTCATCCCGCTGAAATTGCCGCTTACCGTCACGGTCTTCGCCTCAAGATTCGCATGAGCTGTTTCGACCGATGAATGCTCCTTGAGTTCCAACTCGGTCAACATTTCGCAAGCCTTGCAATACATCCCACGGACGTAAAACGTATGGGAGTTGTATTGTGAGACGCTCACAGTACTTTCGCTTTCAGTCTGAGAGAGTTGGTAACTACGGCGACACTCGAAAACGCCATTGCCAAACCGGCAAATATTGGATTGAGCAACCAGCCGAAAAACGGAAAAAAAGCACCGCCGGCAAGCGGAATGCCCGTGACGTTAAAGAAGAAAGCCCAGAATAAATTCTGCTTGATACCGCGCATGGTGAAACGTGAGAGCCGGACGGCCTTTGCCAGTTTAGAAATGTCTCCATGAAGTAACGTAACTCCGGCTGCCTCTATTGCCGCATCGGTTCCGGTAGCCATCGCAATTCCGACGTCCGCTTGAGCTAATGCAGGCGCGTCGTTGATGCCGTCACCAGCCATCGCCACTATCTCGCCGCGAGCTTGCAATTCTTTTATCTTGTTGAACTTATCTTGCGGCAAAACTTCGGCTACGACTTCGTCAATCCCCACTTGGTCGGCGATAAAGCGTGCAGTATTTCTGTCGTCACCTGTGAGCATGATTAACTTGATTCCGAGGCTATGCAGCAGCGCAACTGATCCCTTGGCTGACTCCTTTATCGGATCTGCGATCAAAACAGTTCCCACCAGCTTTTCTTTTGTCATTAGATAAACCGGCGTCCTGCCATTCTTCGTTTCGCGCTCCACAGCTGCCAAATCAAGCAAAACGCCACGTTCTGCGGCTAGCCTGGCGTTGCCGGCAAAATACTCCGTGCCTTTGATAGTTCCCTTGATGCCCTTCCCTTCGATCATCTCGAACTCATCGACAACATCTAGCGAAAGACCACTCGCCTTTGCGTGAGAAACGATTGCATGCGCAATCGGATGCTCCGAATGAGCTTCGAGCGCTCCCAGCAAAGCAACCAATTCATCATCTGATACACCCGCAGTAATACGGACGGATATCAATTCTGGCCTTCCCTTAGTGATGGTTCCCGTTTTGTCGATGACAAGCGTAGTCACCTTGTGAAGCTTCTCTAAGGCCGCCGCATCCCTTACGAGAATGCCTTCTCTTGCACCTTTGCCAATTCCGACGATGATCGCAGTTGGCGTGGCAAGACCTAGTGCGCAAGGACAAGCAATAACTAAGACTCCGACGAACGATACTAATCCGTAAGAAAGGGCTTGAGGAAAACCAAAATAACTAGTGCCGATTGCGAGCCACAGGCTGAGCGAGACAAATGCCAACGCAATAACAACAGGCACGAATATCGCCGAAACCCGGTCTGCCAACGCCTGAATTGGCGCTTTGCTGCTTTGGGCTTCTTGGACCATGTGTACGATTTGCGCGAGCAGCGTTTCCGAACCCACCTTAGTCGCGCGAAACCTAAAGCTTCCCGTGGTATTCATGGTTCCTGCCGCCACGTTCGCTCCCGATTCCTTTTTTACGGGTAAGGGTTCGCCAGTTAGCATCGCTTCGTCGACGAACGACGCCCCCTCCGTCACAACACCATCAACCGGTATCTTGGATCCCGGCTTTACGACCACGATGTCACCAGTTTTTAGTTCGCTAATCGGTATTTCGACTTCTTCACCTGCACGTAGGATGATCGCGATCTTTGCTTGCAAATTGAGAAGCTTCTCGATTGCGTCGCCTGTGCGCAACTTAGAACGCGCTTCTAGATATTTGCCGAGCGTGATGAACGTCACGAGTACTATTGTTACATCGTAGTATTGATGCTCGACATCGATGTAAGGCTTCAGCGTGCTTTCCAATGCGGTAACGGCCAAGCTGTATAGGAAAGCAGAAACCGTGCCGATTCCGATTAACGAATCCATATTTGCTTGGCCGTACCGGAGGAAACGGTAAAGCCCGAGCAAATACGGTTTGCCGACGACAAAAAGCGTATAGGTTGCGAAGATCGGCAAGAGATGGTGGAAAAATTCACGCCACGGTTCCGACGCAGCAGACACTAGATTGAATTTCGCCAGAATTTCCCAAGCCATAACAACGATACTGAATGCCGCAAGCGGTATCACTGACGCGACAGCCGTCCTTAGGCGATCCAATTCGCTGAGCTTTTCTTTCTTTTCTTCTGTTAGAGCTACTTGCTCCGACGCACTCCGTTCCTGCGGAACGACAAGTTCATAACCTAAGGGTTCAATTGTCCTTGAGAGAGCAGCTGGATTCATCTTGCTTTCGTCGAAGTGCACTCTCGCTGTCTCGGTACCGTAATTGACGGTCACGGCATCGATTCCGTCGAGCTTCTTGAAAGTGCGCTCGATAATGCTCGCGCAAGATGCGCAATGCATTCCTTTGACCCTGAATGTTTGCGCCACAGCAGCCATACGTATGTACCTATCTGTTGCAGAGTGGCCTCATACTGCTTTATAGCTCCCGTACCATGGTACGGAGTCAAGCATGGAAATCACGATTGCCGGATTAGCCCACAAAGGGAACGTTGGCGTTGAGACGGTGCGCTATTATCAGCGCCGGGGATTGCTTAGGCGCCCAAAAACTACGCCTTCTTCATCGATTCGACGGTACAACGACGGCGATGTGCGACGGCTGCGATTCATTCGATCCGCTCAAGCCGCGGGCTTTACGTTGGAGCAAATTACGGAGCTTCTTGCGCTAGATTCGACCAATGACCGAGCTCGCGCGAGCTCGCTGGCTAAGGAACGAATTGCAGCGCTATCCGAGAAAATATCCGAATTGGAAGCAGCTCGTGCTGCTCTAAAACGATTGGATCGTGCGTGCAGGGCTAATTCGCGCGGACCTTGCCCGATATTGAAGGCATTTGAAGATAGTTAGGCCAGAGTAGCGGACCAAGCAACACCTGAACGCATCAAGCTCGCTCTAAGAGGGCGCACGCAACAGCCTCAGTGCATTCGCGGTCACGAGAACGGTCGCTCCAGTGTCGGCCAGAATTGCAGGCCACAAGCCAGTAACTCCTAGCAGCGTCGTTACTAAAAACACTGCTTTAAGCCCAAGCGCGATAGTGATGCTCTGGTAAATATTCAACATCGTTCTTTGCGAAAGGTTGATCATCGCGGCAACGTCGCCGACGCGTCCATGAAGAATGGCAGCGTCCGCAGTCTCCAAAGCGACGTCCGTTCCATTTCCCATGGCTATTCCGATGTCGGCCGCCGCCAGCGCTGGCGCATCGTTGATCCCATCACCGACCTTCGCAACTCGCTCCCCTCTCGACCTTAAATTCTTGATAATCTCCATCTTATCTTGCGGAAGAAGGTCTCCATGCGGTTCGATGCCTAGCGCCTCTCCGACTGCCGCAGCCGTGATTTTATTGTCGCCCGTAAGCATCAGCGTTTTCATACCCGCATCTCTTAAACGCTGTAAGCCAGCTTGTGCATCATCTCGAGGCTCGTCGCGCATGGCAATCAGTCCCGCGAATACGCGATCCACCAATAAAATAGAAACAGTTTTCCCTTCACCATGAAGCTGAGCCACGGTCGCAGCCGCTTGCTCATCAATCGAAATTAATTCTTTCGCTGCTGATACTGAACCAAGAAAAACTGACTCGCCCCCAACGCTTCCGGTCACACCCTTTCCCGCCAACGCCTTCGCGTCAAAAACCGGCGGGACCGGTATATTGTCCGCCTTGGCTCGCGCTAAAATTGCGTTCGCTAGCGGATGGCTCGAACCCTGTTCGAGCGACGCGGCCAACGCGAGAACGAGCCGCGTATCACGGCTACCCGCAATAACGTCCGTTACTTGTGGCCGCCCTTCGGTCAGCGTTCCCGTCTTGTCAAAGGCAACCACCGTGATTTTACGGAGAACTTCAAGTGCTGCGCCGCCTTTTAGGAGTAGGCCACGCCGGGCTCCGGCGGATAACGACGCGGCAATCGCCGCAGGCGTCGAAATTACAAGAGCACACGGACAGCCAATCAAGAGTGTAGCGAGACCCTTATAAATCCACTCACTCCAGGACGCGCTAAATAGCAGCGGCGGGGTAACCGCGACTAAGCTCGCAAATATCACAACTGCTGGAGTGTAGATTTGCGAGAAACGATCAATGAGGCGTTGCGTCGGTGCTTTACTCTCCTGCGCTTCCTCAACAAGTCGAATTATTCTCGAAACCGTATTGTCGACCGCAGTTGCTGTGACACGGACAGTCAATGCTGAACTGCCATTAATAGTACCAGCAAATACCGATTCACCTTTTGCTTTTCGTTTTGGTATGCTTTCGCCGGTGACTGACGCCTCATCGAGTTCGCTTTCACCATGGATGATCTCGCCATCAGCAGCTACGCGATCTCCTGGCCGAACTAAAATTATGTCACCAAATCGAAGCTCTGCGGCGTCAACTGTCTCCGTGTTTTTGTCGCTAACACGCACGGCCTTTTTTGGCATGAGGTCGGATAGCGCGCGTATCGAAGCGCGAGCGCGATTTGCGGCGACATTCTCTAATAGTTCCCCGATCAGAAATAGAAAAACGACTACAGCGGCCTCTTCCGCTGCACCAATCACCACTGCGCCGGCGGCCGCAATGGTCATCAGCATTTCTATTGAAAAGGGCGAGCCTGCCCTCGCCGCGGCGAAGGCTCGCTGTGCGATAGGCAGAAGCCCCACCGCCATTGCGCCCGTAAAAGCCAATGCTTCGAATGGAGGCAGTATCTTTCCCGTTGCATATGCTGCCGCCAACGTCACGCCAGAGACGCCCGTCAGGATCGCTCGTCCCGACTTCCACCAAGGTGTATCGAGCTTAGGCGATGATCTGACTGATGACTGATCGACTCTATCAAGTTCAGTCACGCCATAGCCAAGCAGCTCGATTTGCCTTTCCGCTAGCCGTTTTGCTTCTGGGTGTGCAAAGCGAGCTGACAGCGTTTCGGCGGTGGCGTTTGCGCTAATTTCGCTAACACCGTCGATTCGACGTAACGCCGTCTCTATTTTCACGGTGCAACTCGGGCAGTCCATGCCCTCGATTCTATAACGTGATGTCGTCTCGGGAGTTGCTTGCTTTTCCATCGGAAAATCCTACATCCTCTAGTGACTATAGGAGCAAGCGGAAAATGCAGGGAATTACGATTGGGGCGCTGTCTCGGCTAACCGGCGTCAAAATTCCTACCATTCGGTATTACGAGGGTATCGGTTTGCTAGCCTCGCCGAAACGTGACGCCAATGGTCGGCGTGCTTTCTCCGAAACAGACATTCGTCGACTGCGATTTATTTGCAGCGCGCGGTCGATGGACTTTCCTATTGAAGATATAAAAGCACTCCTGACTCTCATCGAATTTCCCGAGAGCTCATGTGCCAAAGCGGACGCTATTGCTCGTTCCCAGCTTGGCGAGGTTGAGCAACGAATCGCTCGCCTAAACTCGCTTCGCGATGACCTTAAAAAGATGATCGATGCGTGCTCCTGTGAAAGCGTCTCTACTTGCAAGGTAATCGACTCTATTGGGGACGCTTTGCATTAGCCCCGCGCAATATAAGCGGTTTCAACCGAAGAAGACCTATTTTAGGCCGGCAAATCGATACTTAGTAGCTTTGCCGAAAAAGCTAATAAGTCGGCAACTTGGTGTGAAAGACACAAAGGCTAATAAGCTTGTGTTGGCGGACACCTTCTCTACAGTTGTTTCGCAAGGGAATGATAGTCAGTTTCTGTTCTCATTGAGAACAGCCACCACATAACCTTCAAAGAAGATCATTGTTCAGATCGTCTCAGCGGCGTGGGCAGGAAGGCGCCTATTTCCGCGTCGGTGAAGGTCAGGTCTTCGCGAGTTTTGAGTGCATCTTGAGCTTCGGAGTAGGCATCTCCATCCGTGTGTGGAGCAGAGCGATAAATCTTGTGAAGCGTTGTCTGTAATTCGTCGCGGCGGGCCCGTAATCCATCAAGCGCGATACTTGGATCTCTAACGTCAGCGAGCAGGCTCAAATACGATTCGCGAACGCTCCATATATCTGAAGCCGCCTCGCGGTGCTTCTGTGCTCGCTGACCGGGATCGATATCCTTTACATAGCTATTCAAAATCAGAAGTGCGATTACAGAGTTGCGGTTGCGTATTGAAATCAGAAAGTTTCCTTGCTCAACACGTACGAGAAGAAAAATGGATGAGCTGAGGCAGGCATGCTTCACGGTTGCCCGCAATACAAAGTGGGCGCAGCGGCCAATGGATGTTGCTGAAATCCAGGCATTCAGTGACAGGCTTTTTGAAATCGCCCAAAGCCGCATCCACGAGCCGCTGAAACGTGACGCCGCAGTTATTGCACGTGCTGTGCACTATCTGAATTGCACATACGCCATCCCGCCGCTTGGAGAAGATACGAAATGGTTCGGGACTGCTCTTGAGGTCGTTCTTGAAATAGCGCGGCCAAACTCGGGGCTGAGCGATGAAGCAAAGCCGTTCCTCACCGATATGATGGACGGCATCCACGAATCTACACAGGACTAGCGATGGAAACTACCGTTGCAATTTTCACTTTTGTCGGGGCGATGGTCGGCTTCATAACCGGAATCTTCGTATTAGCTGAAAAGTTACTTCGTGGCCGGCCGCTAGCTTTTTTCACCGTGATCGGCGAAGGCGACAACAAAGAAGCCGTTTTGCGCATTCGGAACGTCAGCAAGCGCGACATTTTCATTCTAAGCGTGAAGGCTACCCCCGAGGTCTATTTCTTCGTCAAGGATGGAGGACTGAAAGAGGTGATCCGCGGCGCTATGGGAAGGTTGCCTTACCTTATTCTACCT
This sequence comes from uncultured Planctomycetaceae bacterium, assembly GCA_964526975.1. Classification (GTDB taxonomy): domain Bacteria; phylum Planctomycetota; class Planctomycetia; order Pirellulales; family Lacipirellulaceae; genus JABDGM01. The sequence continues at coordinate 7,860 of CAZGMU010000010.1, read as the reverse complement.
AGCGAAACTTCAGCGGACCTTTCGCTTGCGAATCACTTTGAAAACAACGTCCCGAAAGATTTGAAGGCCAAAAGGGTGCGCGTTCGAATCAGCTGGCGACGGGGCAATTTGATGTGGTTTTATCAGTTGCCCGTGTACGTCTTGCTTGATACCGAGCTCGTAAAAAAGTTCGGACTTAAGGAATACAAGAGTTAACTCGCGTTTCGCTGCGAATCAGCCGCACCCATAAGTCAAAATCCTTTTTCAAGTCTGTATGCACAATTCACAGTAATCCCCAACAACAGTTGTGTTGCACATCTTAATCAGAAGTTGTGTGGCGTTGTGTGGTAGATAGCTACACGTCAATGAGTCGAAACCGATGCGGTTACGAACAATAGAGAGGTACGCCTTTTGGTTTCCAGATACTGGAAGTCCCTAACTGATGAAGAATTGCTCAATACCGAATTAACGACGGACGATCCCGAGGGTGTTCCGGGATTAGTCAAAGAAGTCCCCGAAGGGGACGATGAAACATACGTTCAATATAAGTACGATCTTCGTGGCTCAGGCCGCGAACAGGAGCTCGTGTGTGTACACGGGCATCATCAGCATCTTGCCGGATTCGTCATGCGGAAAGGCTACAAGAGCTTTCTTGTCGGCTGGATGTGCGGGAAGACGATCCACGGCATCGATTTCGAACAGTGCACGGCGGACTTCGACGCAGCTGTGAATCGCCGGCACGTTCTCAAGCGTCGGCGAGAAATTGAAGATGCAACCGGACCATTTCAAAAGTGGTTACAAGAATTCGCCCAATCTGACGTGTTCGAAAAGTATCAGCGAGTTCGCTCCCAGTTGGAGCAGCATCTTCCGTGGATTTGGGAGAATGTTCCACGCGCCAGATACTTTGATCCACGGCTCATCAATAACGTCACTATTCCTGAGACGTTATTTCTGGAGCACAATTACCCGAAAGCAGAGATGTCGGGCATTCTTCTCGAAGTTGCCGGGGCTTCCATGAGACTGGGGGCGAATGCAGACTTCAAAGAAATTCGAGCGATGAAACGAAAGCTCGACAGCTCTGTTGACCGTTTGGAGACCATGCTCTCTCAATTGAGTGAAGTCATTGACTTCTTTCAGCCAGCCATTCTGGACGTTGTCTGCAAACTGGCCAACAAGTACGACAATCCAAAGAAACGCATCTACTCGTACGAGCTCGGAAAGCTGTGCTGTAAGAAAGACGGGCGTAACACAATCATTCCCATGCCCAAGAACTATGATCTTCCCGAGGGAGGCTTGAAGAGGTTTCGAGACGCGTTGAACGGCATCCAAGAAAAGGCCGCAGCCTAAAAAGGAAAACCCCGCCATTTGCTGGCGGGGTTTTTCACATTTCGTCTCTAACTACTCTCCAAGCCAAATGTGACTTGTTGCTGTGATACATCGCGAACGAGCGCGAGGCATGCGGGATTCGAACCGGTCTGCATCGACCGAGTCTGAGAGAAACGGATATTTACTACTGTTTAGCTGAGACTTTGCTGGATAAATCGCACCTTGGTCGGCGGAGACGCGATAGTAGAGACTCTTCGTACTCGCAAAAGCCGCGCAACTGTGGGGCTATTTCGAATGAAAACGGTACAAAGACCGTTCGTCAAAAACGGCTGGTTGCCGTAGCAAGATTCGAACTTTCAGATGTCGGATTTGTTGCTGTGCAACGTCCGTACTGCATGCTGGGCATATGAGATTCGAACCGGTCTGCATCGGCTTGGGCTACGAAAAACGGATATTTGAAAATGCCGGGCCGAGACTTTCGCTCGGAAACGGCCTCCAAGTCTGCAAAGACCACCGAGCAGAGACTTCACATACTCGCAAAAGCCCCGCAAATGGGGGCTCATTCGCGAGAAAACGGCAGACGTTAAACCTGCCGACACTGGCTGGTTGAACAGGCAGTCCAGTCGAGGCTGGTCTGTGCCGAAAAGTACGCCTGAACAGGGAAATTTACAGGGAATTTGAACAGACCCGGCTTTTTAAGGTCAGTCTGAGCCGGATTTGCCTCGAAGACTCAGGACATTACGCCCCAAATTCCCTAAGCGATTTAACAGGGAATTCCCGCCGGCTAACAGGGCTTCTGTTCCGATTTGCCTAAGACAGTCGACTCCGCCCTGCCGCGTTAAGGCCGTACCCTATCTTTGTGGTTCTCACCCGCGCGGGAGGTTGCAGTGTCCGAGGAAACAACAAAGCGGCCGACGAAAATTGGCAGAGATGAACTTTACAGGCGGGTCTGGGAAACACCCATGTCCAAGCTCGCAGCCGAGTTTGGCATCTCAGGCAACGGCCTTGCCAAAATCTGCGATCGTTTAAAGGTACCCTATCCTGGGAGGGGCTATTGGGCTCGGAAAGAAGCGGGCCAAAAAGTAGTTCAATACCGACTTCTAGATGCGGAGGAGGGCACTCCCCTTGAAGTCACTATCTCTCCCACCCCGCCTCCGCCGGCCCCGCCTAAATCGCCAAAGGTGGCGGAAGAGAAGATCGAGGCCGCACTCTCCTCTTCGTCAGAAATTGTTGTTCTGGAGAAACTGGAGCGACCTCACGAAGCGATCGCTGGTTGGATTGCCGAACGTGAAAAACGACTAAAGGAGGCGAAGAAGAGCCGAGACACTTGGGGACCCCGGGTTACTGAATTCACAGAGGTTGATCACCGCCGGCATCGTATTCTGGACACCCTGTTCAAGCTGCTAGAGCGCAATGGCGTAAAGGTCGTTATTGGCGAATATCGACGTGTCCACCTCGAAAGTAGCGGTGAGCAAATTGAGTTCGACCTCAGGCAAAAGAATAAGCAAATAAAGAGACCGCTCACCGAACAAGAGAAGAAATGGCAACTGCCTGGTGAGCGTCCATGGAAACAAGAGCTTCAGCCAACTGGGGCGTTAGTATTTGCCATCAAGACGTATTTCGTGAGGCAGGAATGGATCGACAAGGATAAAGCCTCAATAGAGAAGCAGCTGCCGAACATTCTTGCCGCTCTATTGGCTGCCGGACCACTGCTGGCTGAACAACGAAGAAAACGGGAAGAAGAAGCTAAGCGCTATCGCGAACAAGAACGTCTTCGGCACGAGAGGGAGGAGCAAAGAAAGCAAGACGACAATCGATGGCAAAGGTTTCTCGAACTGGCGAGCAACTGGAAAGAAGCTGAGATTGCCAGGCAGTTTCTTTCTGCGATTGAAAGCGGGATCTCGGATAGAGAAGCTGCCATCGGAAAAAGATCCGCTTCTGAATGGATTGAGTGGGCAAAAGGTCACCTAGAGTCTCACGATCCGCTTTCGAACCAACCGTCCGTTGTTTTTGAGGATATCTCAACAGTTACTTCATGGACATATCGAAGTTAGTCGTCGCGGACAAGGAAATTGAGAGATTCTACTCCCAACTTAGCGCACCCCCATTCTGGTATTCGATCACTCGTGTCTCGAAGAAGTTCTTTTCTTTCTTCAAGTCCATCGCTTCCGACATCCATGGAAACGGATTCTCGGCTTCAGCAAAAACCGGTTGAAGACCGAGTTGCGCGCAGCGGCGGTTCGCGATGAAGTGCATGTACTGTTCGCATAGCTGCGCATTCAGACCCAGAAACCCGCGCGGCATCGTATCCCGGCCGTAGGAGGCTTCGAGCTCCGCGGCCTCTCGCAACATCGTCCGTACTTCCTCCTGGAACGCTTTGGTCCATAGCTGTGGATTTTCGATCTTGATCTGATTGATCACGTCGATGCCGAAGTTCAGATGAATGGATTCATCGCGCAGGATGTATTGATACTGCTCCGCGATACCCACCATCTTGTTGCGGCGGCCGAGCGACAGGATTTGCGCAAAGCCCGTATAGAACCACATGCCCTCAAACACGACATAGAACGCGATAAGATCGCGCAGGAAATCCTGATCGCCTTCGAGTGTGCCAGTCTTAAAGCTGGCATCGTCGAGATTTTTGGTGTGCTTTAGCGCCCAGGCCGCCTTGTCGGTGATCGACGGCACTTCGCGGTACATATTGAAAAGTTCGCCTTCGTCGAGACCGAGGCTTTCCACGATGTACTGGAAGGTGTGCGTATGCACCGCTTCTTCGAACGCTTGCCGCAAGAGATACTGACGGCATTCCGGGTTGGTGAGATGCCGGTAGATCGCAAGCACGATATTGTTCGCGACCAGCGACTCCGACGCCGCGAAGAAGCCGAGATTGCGCTTGATCGCGCGGCGCTCATCGTCGGTCAGGCCGTCACGCGACTTCCATAGCGCGATGTCGGCCTGCATCGAGACTTCAGTCGGCATCCAGTGGTTGTTGCAGCCTGCGAGATATTTCTCCCAGGCCCATTTGTACTTCAGCGGCAACAACTGGTTCACGTCGGCGCGGCAGTTGATCATTGCCTTGTCGTCAACGGAAACACGCGCGCCGCCGCGCTCGATCTCACCGAGCCCGGTTGCATCTCCCGCATGCACAGCGTCTTTTTTCAGTGCATGAACAGGATTCAGTTTTTCGTTCTTCGGCGAGGTATCGGACCAGTCAAGCATGATTCAGTTCCTTTTCTTCTTTTCGCGTTACTGGCACGCTTCGCAATCGGGATCGTTGATCGAGCAGGCTTTGGCGACTTCGATGAACTCGGCCGGCGCCGCTGCGACAGCAGCAACGGAAACGGCGTTCAATTTTCCATCGGTACCCTTGAGCGTCGATTTCTCGACATGGGTGGCGCTACGCGAACGCAGGTAATAGGTCGTTTTCAATCCGCGATTCCAGGCGAGACGATAGAGCTGGTCCAGCTTCTTGCCGCTCGGATTGGCGATGTAGATGTTCAGGCTCTGCGCCTGGTCGATCCATTTTTGGCGGCGCGCTGCGGCCTCAATGAGCCAGGACGAGTCAATCTCGAACGCCGTCGCGTAAACCGCCTTCAGATCATCTGGTACGCGATCGATATTGCCGACCGAGCCATCGAAATACTTAAGGTCGGAGACCATCACCTCGTCCCAAAGACCCCTCGTCTTTAAATCGCGCACGAGATGCTCGTTCACGACGGTGAAATCGCCGGACATGTTCGATTTGACGTAGAGATTTTGGTAAGCCGGCTCGATCGACTGTGCGACACCGCAGATGTTCGAGATTGTCGCGGTCGGAGCGATCGCCATGGTGTTGGAGTTGCGCATGCCGGTCTTTTTGACGCGCGTGCGCAAGGTTTCCCAGTCAAGGCGCTGGCTGCGGTCCACATCGACGGTGACGCCGCGTGCTTCGTCGAGCAGCTTGATCGAATCGACCGGTAAAATACCTCGCGCCCAGAGCGAACTCTCGAAGCTCGGATAGCGTCCGCGTTCCGCTGCGAGATCGGTGGATGCCGAAATCGCATAGTAGGAAATTGCCTCCATGCTTTCATCGGCAAAATCCACCGCCGCCTGCGATGCATAGGGAACGCGCATCATGTTGAGCGCATCCTGAAAGCCCATCAGGCCCAGGCCAACCGGACGATGCTGCATGTTCGAATTGCGCGCTTCCGGGATCGTATAGAAATTCACATCGATCACGTTATCGAGCATGCGCATCGCAGTCGTAACCGTGCGCTCCAGCCGCTTGAGATCGAGCGCGCCGTTCTGGATGTGATTGGCGAGATTTACCGAGCCAAGATTGCAGACAGCCACTTCACGATCGGAAGTGTTGAGCGTGATCTCGGTGCAGAGATTTGATGAATGAATGACGCCAATGTGCTGCTGCGGCGAACGGATATTGCAGGGGTCTTTGAAGGTGATCCATGGATGTCCGGTTTCGAACAGCATCGTCAGCATTTTACGCCAAAGGTCTTGTGCTCGGACCTGCTTGTTCACGCGCATCTCGCCGCGCCGCGCTTTCTCCTCGTAATAGGCGTAGCGCTCGGCAAATTTCTTGCCGGTCAGATCGTGCAAGTCCGGCGTTTCGTCCGGTGAGAACAGCGTCCATGGCTGATCCTTCTCCACGCGCTGCATGAAAAGGTCCGGCACCCAATTGGCCGTGTTCATGTCATGCGTGCGGCGGCGCTCATCGCCGGTATTCTTGCGAAGATCGAGAAATTCTTCGATGTCGATGTGCCAGGTTTCGAGATAGGCGCAGACCGCACCTTTGCGTTTACCGCCCTGATTGACTGCGATCGCGGTATCGTTCGCAACCTTCAGGAAGGGAACTACGCCCTGCGACTCGCCATTCGTTCCCTTGATATGTGCGCCGAGACCGCGAACACGCGTCCAGTCGTTACCGAGACCACCGGAATATTTCGCGAGTAGTGCGTTATCCTTGATCGATTTGAAAATGCCGTCGAGATCATCCGGCACCGTAGTCAGGAAGCAGGATGAAAGCTGCGCTCGTGGCGTGCCCGAATTGAACAGCGTCGGCGTGGAGCACATGAAGTCGAATGAAGAGATTAGATTGTAGAATTCGATCGCTTTCTCTTCGCGCTTGATTTCGCGGATCGCGAGACCCATGGCGACGCGCATGAAGAACGCTTGTGGCAGCTCGAAGCGGATGCCATCCGAATGTAGGAAATAGCGGTCATACAGCGTCTGCAATCCGAGAAACTGGAACAACAGATCACGCTCTGGCTTCAGCGCCGCTGCAATCTTTTTCAGGTCAAACTGCAACAGCTCTTTGTCGAGCAGGTCGAGTTCGATACCGCGTTTTACATAAGCTTCGAAATACGGCGCATAGCTTTTTGTGATTTCGGCCTGCGTTGCTTGCGTCTCGCGCCCATTGACGAAGCTCAAAGACTCCCTGCGCAACAAGTCCAGCAGCAGCCGCGCTGAGACGAATGCATAGTTCGGCTCCTGCTCCACAAGCGTGCGCGCTGCCATGATGGAAGCAAGCGCGAGTTCTTCCTGTGTGATGCCGTCGTAAAGATTGCGGCGCGTTTCTGCGAGGACCGGCTCGGCCGAAGTGCCTTCAAGACCTTCGACCGCTTCGGAGATGAGCGCCGTCAGACGAGAATCGTTCAGGGGACGCAGAACGCCGTCGCTGCCTTTTACTTTCAGCTTTGGCGAGGTTTCCGCTTCATGCTTCGCGGCGGATTCTTCTTTGCGCGCGCGGGCACGTTCTTCGCGATAGAGGACATAGGCGCGGGCGACCTTGTGGTGTTCGCCACGCATAAGCGCGAGTTCGACTTGATCCTGGATATCTTCGATGTGAAAGGTGCGGCCTTCACCGCCGCGCCGGGTCAGCGCACTCCACACCTGACGCGCGACCTCTTCCACCTGATCGTGCACACGACGGGATGCTGCCGCGAATGATTTGCGTCGTCGATTTCAATGAAACCTAATCTTTCACCGAGCTATTTGAACCTTTGATTGACGGCTTTAAGAAGAAGTGACCGCTTTCATTAGCGATCAGCCGCATCAATTTTATAGATCCTGCAAATGCGACCTTATTGACTCTCCCGAAAAATCCGCGAGAATCCGCCACTGATGTGAAGGACGCATAGTAGCCGCGCTGGAATGTGCGGCGGCGTGAGCGCCCAGGGTGCGATGGCACCTACGCATCACGAATCTGAATCGGAATAGGCAGAAAGACGTTGATTCCGCTGGCTTTTTGGGCCGGCGGCTTTTGGCGTTTTCTGCCTATTTCCGCTTTTGCGGGCGCCTCCGGAGACGGAGGCGCCGGTTCGGGTTCGGCTGTTTGACAGCGTGAACCTGTTTCCAAGGACCCGAAGTCTCCTTCGGGCCAATGCTTTCGCTCGACCTAACGACAGGAGATTAAAATGCACATCGAGCAAGTCGCGGTAGAGGCGCTTCGCCCCTACCCTCATAACGCCCGCACGCACTCGCGGGCGCAAATCCGGAAGATCGCGAAGTCGATCGAGAAGTTCGGCTTCGTGAATCCGGTGCTGGTGGATGATCAAAAGC
>CAZGMU010000009.1:24992-28718 GCA_964526975.1 uncultured Planctomycetaceae bacterium | reverse complement strand
ACTTGCACAACCAAAACGCGCGAACGAGCGTCGGTCGACCACCGAGGCCAGCCGCGATCAGCGTTCTAGCCCCTGCCCCGGATTTGACTCGCAAGGAAACGCCATCCTGGCAAGCCGCTAAGAAGATGTGTGCGTGCTTTGTCAACGCTGTGCAGCCTTACGCGATTGGCATGATTTCGCGATACGACGATACGCACGAGCCGCGGGCATTTGGCGACGGAATCCAATCGCTCGGTGTGTCGACGATGCTCGTCGAGGCGGGTGGGTGGCATGAAGACGATCCCGAGCCCATCGTGCGTCTCCATTTCCATGGCATGTTGAATACGCTACACGATATTGCCACGGATAAATACAAAACAACCGACCATCAGATCTACGATGACCTGCCCAAATCGAATTCAGCACGGCTAAGCGATTGTTTCATCACGAAAGCGAATATCCTGGATGCAAAGGTGGCGCAGCCGTTTCTGGCCGATATTGTGATTGACCAGACGAATTCCGAGCGGCTGGCCGTAACGTCGGATCGCGATGGCAAGATCATCGAGATTGGCGATCTTCCTGCGGTAAACGCCAGGCTGACGATCAATGGCGCCAACTCGCTGGTTGTGCCTGGGCAGTTCACACTGGTTCGCGACTGGAAGCCGACTGCTGCGTTCGACGAGCGGCGAATCGCCCAACTTCTGGCTCAGGGCACGACGACAGTGCTGGGCGTGATCGATCTGGCGGATCGCCATGCCGTTGAAAATCTCGCTCAGTCGCAATCGCTACCATTCAATTGGGCCTTTATTGGTGATTCCGACTCGCTGAACCGGTTGAAGCCTAGTGAAGCGTTCGAGCATTTCACGCGCGCTGCATTGAACGGTATCGTCGGCGTGGTCAGTAAAGGAACGGATGAGGAGTTGTGGACCGTTATCCATCAATTCGGTCTGCCACTGATCAAACCGGATCAATTCCCCGAGAAGCCGGCCGACTCCTATCAGGACGCAGCCCGGCAAGCGTGGAGCATTGCAACTGCGCTGAAGCAACAGGCTCACCGGGGACGAGTAAACCGCGATTACTTTGCGGATCTGCTGTTCTTCCATAATGATTCGAGTCCGCAGGCAGGCGGCTGGGTCGAGTGGAAAAATCTAAAACGCGTGATGGTAGGCGGCGAGACGGTGTGGGAAAATGGAGCCCACGTCGGCGGCACGCCAGGTGTGTTCTTGCATCGCACTTAGTTAATCGGACCATCATTCCATGCTCAACAAGATCTGGTTTGGTTTGTTGTGCATAGGGTTGGTATACGGATTCTGCAAAGCAGCCTACCAGTCGCTTTACCCTCCAAGCGCGCAACCTGCGGCTGTTGGCTCCGAACAGGCGCCTTCGGAAAGTAATTCCAAGAAAGAAGTCAAAGCAGTTGAGACAGGCCTGACAGCAATGGGCCAACGACTCAATGTGTCGTTAGTCACAGGCGCCCAAGCTGCGGTCGCGCTTTGCATTGAGCTCATTGGCATTATGGCTTTGTGGCTAGGGCTGATGAATATCGCTAAAGATGCCGGTATGATCGATGCCTTTGCCCGGCTGGCCCGACCTCTTATGAGATGGCTTTTTCCCGGCATACCCGACGGCCATCCCGCGCAAGGCGCTATTCTCATGAATCTGTCGGCAAACATGCTGGGGATGGACAATGCCGCGACGCCGATGGGGCTGAAGGCCATGGAGGAATTGCAATCGCTCAATCCTGTTAAAGACACAGCAACCGACAGCATGGTGTTGTTCCTCGCGATCAACAACAGCAGTGTCACGCTGATCCCATTTACGCTCATTGGCTATCGTGTTGCCAGCGGAAGTGTTAACCCAGCGCAACCTCTTGCGGGCATCTTCATTGTGACTTCGTTCAGTTGCTGTCTTTGTGACGAAGTGGTTGTCGCGCCGCCGGGGGTATCGGATCGACGCTGCTGCGACTTCTGCTGAATTGACGGCAACCAGTGGCGAAGGAGCGACCGATGCCACGTGAATATGTCGATCTCCTCGAAGCTCTTAGTCAATGGATGATTCCAGCAATGATCTTGCTGATCATTGTTTGGGGCGCACTCAAACGAGTACCGCTTTACGAATCGTTTGTCACGGGCGCGAAAGAAGGGTTTCACATTGCGGTGATGATCATTCCTTATCTCGTCGCCATGCTGGTTGTTATCAAGGTCTTTATGGCCAGCGGCATTTTCGAGGATATCAAGTCCGGCTTGACTTTTGCGATGCAACACTTTGGCATCGGTAAATACGCGGAAATTCTCGACATGATACCACTCTTTCTGACCAAGCCGCTAACAGGCAGCGGCGCCCGTGCCGTGCTGGTCGACTTGTTCCACCAGCGTGGACCAGATAGTTTTATCGGCCTGACAGCGTCTATTTTCATGGGCAGTACAGAAACCACGTTTTATTTGCTGACGGTCTACTACGGTGCTATTCACGTGAAAAAAATGCGGCACACTTTGGCCGCCTGCCTATGGACTGATCTTGCAGCGATCTGCGCGACCATTTTCGTGGGCTTCTTGTTATACGCTGGCCGATAGGGATCGATAGCGATATAGACCTAGTGGCAAAACGGTTTTACATCGAATCTTCGAAGGCATGGGAAGGCTCGCTTGACGGCGTCGACTATTAAGCCGAAAGCACTAAGACGAGGTGACACGATCGGCGTCGTGGCACCCGCGGGGCCTGTGAGTCGAGAACGAATCGATCGAGCTTTTGCACGCATTGAGGAACGTGGCTTTCGGATCAAGATCTACGGCGACATCTATCGCTCGCACGGCTATCTGGCCGGTGATGATGCAACGCGGGCCGCGGAGTTAATGGCTGCGTTTGCGGATCCAGAAACTACGGCCGTTTGGTGTGCCCGCGGCGGGTATGGCGTGGTGCGGATACTGGACCGACTGGATTTCGATGTGATCGGTCACAATCCGAAGGTGTTCGTCGGATTCAGCGACATTACGCTGCTGCACGTCGCGATCCACCAGCGTACCGGTCTGATAACTTTTCATGGACCGAATCTTCAAGACGGGTTTGGCAAGCCAGACGACATGCCGGCGGCAAACGAAGCGGCGTTGTGGCAGGCGATACTCGCGCCAGACCAGTTTGGGAGCGAATCCACAGCGCTCTCTAGATATAAGTACAATCTCGCTGCCGTCGAAAATTTGGATCTAGTGCCAATCCGCTCGAGAATGGCGCGGGGAACACTCATCGGCGGCAACCTGGCCGTCATCGCAGGGGCCATAGGGACTTCCTACGAAATTGAAACCACTGGTCGAATTTTATTTCTAGAGGATATCAGCGAGCGGGCTTATCGAATCGATCGTTATTTGTCTCAACTGAAGCTTGCGGGTAAGTTATCTGGGGTTGCCGGCATCCTGCTGGGAACTTTTTCGTACGATGAGGGTGATCAGGCCGATGAGCAAAAAGACATTCTCGCCCTGTTTCATGAGCAACTCGACCATCTAGGCGTGCCTGTACTTGCCGGTTTTCCGGCCGGCCATGAACGTTATAACCTCACTCTGCCCATCGGGGCCATGATCGAACTCGATGCCGACCAACAAACCGTTTCGGTTTGCGAACGTCCAACCAAGTAGACCGCATGGAACAACTCGACGCACTTATCGACGGGGCCTCACGCTGGTTCGCACTGCCGCTTGTCATCACGTTGATGACAACGGGGTTATACTTCACGATTCGCTGCCGCTTCGTGCTGCG
>CAZGMU010000009.1:14661-24982 GCA_964526975.1 uncultured Planctomycetaceae bacterium | reverse complement strand
CTGGATTCTGCCGACCTTTGAGCGCTTCTTGCAACAGGCCGAAGACTGGCGTCTTAAACGCACCATTATTGAGGTCTTGTACTATTTTCCGCGTATGGAGGCCATGCATCTGCTCAAGCAATTTCAACAGACACATCCCGCTTTGCCAACGGTCGCAGGCTGGGTTTTGCAAGATGCGATTCGCGAAACGATTTCTAGCCAGCAATCCAGTTCAAGTGGTCCTTTGTCGCCGTTGCAAGCATTTATGACTTCGCTGGCTGCCACGATCGGTACCGGCAATATCGCCGGTGTTGCCACTGCAATCGTGTCGGGTGGACCGGGCGCGCTATTCTGGATTTGGTGCTATGGATTTCTCGCGATGGCCACGAAGTTTTCGGAAGCGGCATTGGGCATGCACTACCGCGTGGCTCACGGCGACGACGTGCTGGCTGGCCCGATGTACTACTTGCGCGATGGGCTCAAGTCGCCGGCACTGGCTTGGATATTTGCGTTCTTGGCGGCTATCGGCGTATTGTTCACCACGCCGATGACGCAGACCAATTCCGTGGCGGAGGTCGTCGGCGCGCAGCTTGAAGCACATCAAATGAGCCTGGGACACTGGCAAACGGAAACGCTGAATATTAACCTCGATTGGCTCGTCGTGTCGTTAGTGCTAATGGTGCTGACGTGGCTTGTTGTCGTGCGAGGTATCAAATCGATCGGCCGCGCAGCCGAGAAACTTTCGCCGTTAAAGGTTGGTCTTTATCTGATTGGCGGTGCTATTGTCATCGGATCTAACATTGGGAAATTGCCTGCCGTGTTAGGCATAGTTTTTTCTGAGGCATTTTCCACCCGCGCTGCTGTGGGAGGAACGTTTGGCTGGGTCATGATCCGAGCCATTCGGTACGGCGTGGTACGCGGCGTCTACGCCAACGAAGCCGGTTATGGCACCGCGGCTGTGGCCTACGGCACCGCCAAAAGCCAACGGCCCGAGCAGCAAGGGCTAGCCGCGATGATGGAAGTGTTCCTGATCTCGTTCGTCACCTCTTCGATTAGCGCGCTCTCGATTCTGCTGACAGGCACGTGGCAGAGTGGTCGAGAAGGCGCCGCGGCCGTCGCGCAGGCCTTTGAGTTAGCAATGCCGAATTACGGTGGCTGGGTGCTGACCGTTTCCGTCTTCCTGTTTGGCTACACGGTGTTGATCGGTTGGTCGTTCTACGGCGAGCAGTTTTTGGAGTATATATTCGGCCCGCGGGTGATCGTTCCCTACCGCTGGTTTTATTGTTTGCTGATTCCAGTGGGATCGTTGATGAAGGTGACGACGATTTGGAACTGGGGCGACATCTTCAATGGCTTGCAAACGTTTCCCAACGTGATCGGCTTGGTCGCCTTGAGCGGTGTTGCCGCGAACTACGCTCGACGGCGTCCGACGGAGGGCGATAAATCGGCGTAACATGCAGGCAAAAGGCCGTGGCTTGCACACTACCGCCAGCCCGTTTACCTTGTGACTGGTTGCGCTCCATCGCAATTCGGTTGACACTTCGGTTTCATTTTTGCACTTCGAGGACTCTCCCATGATCCGTGTTTTTGCGTGTGCGCTCATCACGTTAACTTTCTTTATTGGCGCAGCCGGCGCCAAAGAACCGAGGCAGCTTTTCAACGGAAAGGATCTCACCGGCTGGGATGGCGACGCGCGGGTGTGGACGGTGCAGAACGGTATGATCGTTGGGCAAACCAAGGATGTGCCGCTCGAACACAACACCTTTCTCATTTGGAAAGGTGGCAAGGTCGGCGACTTCAAGCTCACTGCGGAATTCAAGCTCGAAGGGGGCAACAGCGGCATTCAATATCGAAGCAAGGTGGTCGATCCCAAAGAATACATTGTCGCTGGCTACCAAGCTGACATGGACGGCGAGAATAGATACACCGGAATTTTGTACGAGGAACGCGGCCGAGGCATTCTCGCCCAGCGCGGCGAACGGTTGACAATCAACCCCGGCGACAAAAAAGAATCGCATCGTTTTGGCGATGCCGCCGATTTAGCCAAGAGTATTCACAAGGATGATTGGAACACCTACGAAATTGAAGCCATCGGCCCGACGCTCAAGCACACGATCAACGGCAAGCTGATGAGCGAGACCATTGACCACGATACGAAGCACCAGGCCACTTCTGGCATTCTCGCGCTACAAGTCCACTCCGGTCTGCCGGCGCCGATGAAAATCAGTTTCCGAAAAATTCAACTTGAAGAGCCCGATGCTCCGAAAGCGAGAAAAGAAAAAGCGAGAAGGCAAAGGCGGAGTAGTGAGCATGGCCCAGCAAACCTATGCACTGATCGACGCCCATCAATCGCTGGTGCGTGATGACGCAACGTTTGGTGATGATGGATCCGACGGACGCCCGCCGTGGAAGGTTCTGTTGCGGCAGTGCCGTGGCGGCCGATCCGATGGCGTCCATGTGGTCTCCTTGGACAACGGTTTGCAATCGATCGACATACTGCCGACGCGCGGCATGGGTATTTGGCGAGTGCGCCGCGGTGATCGGACGCTAGGATGGCAGGCGCCGGCACGTGAGCCTGTTCATCCAGCTTTTGTGCCGTTGATGGAGCCCGCTGGGCTCGGCTGGCTGGACGGATTCAACGAGCTTTTGTGCCGTTGCGGGCTGGAAAGCAACGGGCCGCCGGAGTTTGACGATGCCGGGAAGCTGCTGCGACCGCTGCATGGGCGCATAGCGAACATGCCTGCTCATTATGTCGAGCTCATTGTCGACGAAGATGCTAAAGTGCTCACCTTGCGGGGCATGGTGGATGAAGCCCGATTCATTTTTCAATCGCTACGGCTAACTACTTCGATCTCGACAAAGATTGGCTCGAATGAATTCACCTGGACCGACGAGGTAGAAAACATCGGCGGGCGGGATGCTTCTTTGCAGATGCTGTATCACTTCAATATCGGCCAGCCGCTGCTCCAGCCAGGGTCGCTGATCACGGCCCCCATTAAAACGGTCGCACCGAAAACGGAGGTGGCCGCAAAGGAGGGCATCGAAACTTGGAATATCGTTCCACCGTCGCGGCCCGGGTCCGACGAGCAAGTATATGTTTGTGACTTGGCGGCAGATGCCGCGGGCGACACACAGGTTCTTATGAGCGGACTTACCAATGGCGAGGCCGTTGGTCTGCGTTTCAACAAACGCACCCTCCCCTGCTTTACCGTGTGGCGCAACACTCCGGCCGAAAACGACGGCTACGTGGTCGGCATGGAGCCGGGCACGAATTACCCAAACCCGCGAGCGTTCGAGCAGCAGCACGGACGAGTCGTGACGCTCAAGCCGGGAGAAAAGTGGAGCGCCGCCGTCACGGCTTCATGGTTGACAGATGCGCGAGCGATCGCGAAGGAAGAACAGGCTATCGCAGCGATTCAGAGCGGTGAAAAACTAATATTGTTCGCTCAACCTCGGCCAGAATGGTCGAAGTGAGTGGAACCGAATTCTTGCGAATTCAGCTACCTCTTTCCCGTGTCAACGACAGGCAACGATCTGAAGCTCAACCGGCGCTTAATCAAACGTCCTTCCACTGGCCACTCTTGGCACTGGCCAGTACCGCATCGCAGACTTTTTGCGTCTCTAGTGCTTCGCGGAATGTCGGCGAAGTCGGTTTGCCCGTGGCGATGCCATCGAGGAAGTCAGCCACATGATGAACGAACGAGTGCTCGTAACCGATTTGAAGGCCAGGCACCCACCACTTGCCCATGTAGGGCATATCGCCGTCGGTAACATGAACGCTGCGCCAGCCGCGGACAATCGATTCATCACGATGGTCGAAGTAGCTGAGGCGATGTAGATCGTGCAGGTCCCAGGCGATCGAGGCATCGGCGCCGTTGATTTCAAACGTGTAGAGTGCCTTGTGACCGCGAGCATATCGCGTCGATTCGAAGATGGCGAGCGAGCCGTTGGCAAAGTGGCAAAGGAAGGCGCAGGCATCGTCGATGCTAACCGGCTCGACTTTTCCAGACTCTGTATGTTTGCGTTCCTTCACAAAAGTTTCGGTCATGGCTGTGACATTCTTGATAGGGCCATTGAGCCATAGAGCCGTATCAATGCAATGGGCCAAGAGGTCGCCTGTAACGCCGCTGCCAGCCGCCTTGGCGTCGATCCGCCACAGGCCGGCGCCGCCTTGCGGCAGGTCTTCCGAGATGGTCCAGTCCTGCAAGAAGTTGGCGCGGTAGTGGTAGATGCGCCCCAGTCGTCCGTCATCAATAAGTTGCTTGGCAAGTGTGACAGCCGGCACGCGACGATAGTTATACCAGACAGTATTCGCAACGCCCGCCTTTTCGACCGCGTCGACCATCTTCTGACCCTCAGCCACATCCATTGATAGTGGCTTCTCGCAAAGGATCGTCTTGCCGGCTGCGGCCGCGGCAATCGCGATATCATGGTGCAAGTTGTTCGGCACGCAGATGTCGATCGCGTCGATATCCTGGCGCTCGACAAGCTTTCGCCAATCGGACTCGATTGAAGCATAGCCCCATGTATCGGCAAACTTCTTCGCCTTCTCCTGATCTCGGGCACAAACGGCCTGCAACACCGGTTCGTATTCCAGATCGAAGAAGTTATTGACGCGGCGGTACGCGTTCGAGTGGGCCCGGCCCATGAAGCCGTAGCCGATCATTCCGATACGGAGAGGTTTGCGATTTGCCATTATTTCTACTTTGGGAAGGAAGGATTTACCACGGAGACACGGAGGGCACAGAGAAGAAAATACAGAAAGAATTAAAGAGCACTAATCTGCGCTAATCCTCGCTTATAAAAAGAAGATTAGTCGACGCTTCCTATTTCTTATTCGCGTAGATTAGCGACGATAAGTGTTCTCTATGTCTTGTCTTCTCCGTGTCCTCCGTGTCTCTGTGGTTAATGAATTCATTCTTGCCAGCCATGTGCGTTGCGGACGGCGACCATCGTGCCGAGGATATCATTCCATGTCTGTGGCTTCATAAGTGTTTCATTCGGGAACATGCAGCCGTCCCAGCAGATGTGGGTGAAGCGGTGGTCGGGGTTGCCCGAGGCGTCGCGGAGCCAATAGCCGGCATACTTGACGATATCGATTTTGCCGTCGGCGGCCTTCGGCAGGCAGTGGCGGCCGGTCTTGTCGTGGCTGCCGGAGCCGAAGACCTCACCGTTGTTTTGGGCGACGTGGAAGTCGATCGTCCACGGGCGAAGGGCGTCGGTCAGTTTTTTGTAACCGGCTTCAAACGCGGCCGTGTCGCTCCATTGGAAGTCGGCCGGTACGAGGCGATCTTCGGGCGCGTTGTGACCAAGCATGAAGAGGAGCGTGTGGGCCATGTCGGCTTGGAAGCCAAGCGTCTTTGGACGATTGACGGCTTCTAGCAGTTCAACCATGTGGCGGGCACTGTGCATGCCGCCCCAGCAGATTTCGCCCTCGGCGGCGAGACGCTCGCCGAATTCCTCGGCAATGTCGCATGCTTTTCTGAACGTATCGGCGATTCGCTGCGTGCTCGCTTGCGGATTGGCCGACCACTCAGTAGGCGAACAGGCCGAGTCGATCCGCACGATGCCATACGGCCGAATCCCAATCTGCCGCAGGGTGCGAGCAATGTGGCAGCCTTTGCGGACCTGAGTGAGGAACTGTTGTTGGGCACTGTCATCGCCAATCGCCGAGCCGCCCCCGGTCGGCGGCCAGACCGGAGCCACGACCGAACCGACGACCAAGCCGCGCGAGCGCACTTTCGCGGCAAGGTCTTCCAACTGCTTGTCGGTCGAGTCGATGCTGACATGCGGATCAAACAGGAATAGATCGACGCCGTCGAATTTCTGGCCATCGACCTCGGCAGCGGCGGTGAGATCGAGCATCGTATCGAGCCCGATCGGCGGCTCGCTGCCCTCGCCTTTGCCGACGACACCGGGCCACGCCGCGTTGTGAAGCTTCGGGAAATTGTTTTGTGGTGGCATAATTGGCACTTTCATCTATCCAAGCTTGTCGACTTGTCGACGCGTTCAATCAATCGGTCAGCGACAAGTCGAATTGATTGGATGTCATTTGTCGAATACGAGATACTCTGGATCAATCGGCCATTCGTGAATCAAGCAGCCTTGGTCAAGATGTCGTTTAATGTATTGGTAGGCATTCCTGCATGCCTGTCGATTTGACTTCGAACGCATATTGCAACCCCGAGTCCATGGCCGCTTTCCTGTAAATCCCTGAGCCTTCAACTCGCGCGTCGCCGCGGCCTTGACTCGCTCGACCACTGGATCGATCCCGAACGGTCCAAAATAGCATAACCAGTGGACGTGCCATTCGCCTAGCGAGAGGATTGCCGGAACGATCGGAATCTTGGATATCTCGGCAATGATCGCATCGAGCGAAAGCTGCATTTGTTCGGGAGTAAGATGGACGGCTGCGCCGCTAACGGACTTCGCGAGCTTGTGAATGGCGGTGTGTTCTTCAGCTTTGTAAGTCGGTTCGCCGGGTTTTGCATACCGCTTTGGTGGCGGAACGTAGATCGTGCCTCGTCTTGTGCAGTATCCGCGCTTATCGCCGGGAAGCCAAGTACCGTAGGTGGTCCAGCTTATGAGCCACCATTTTGCCATTGAAGTTGCGCCTTAATAAACTTCGCCGACGAGTCGGCTGGCTTGGATATGCGCAGACAAGAGTCTACTTATTCGCGTCGCCTACTTTGGGGAGATTGCTGTGGACGTCGGGGCCGAAGTAGCGAAGGCCGACGAGGGGCTCGCTGCCAGTGTTTTCGATTTTCACGCCGCGCTTGGCTGCTTCGACCGAGATGAAGACTTCATCTTCGGTGCGCGCGCCGAAGCGAATCATTACCGGCGTCTGAATATCGAGCGGTCCCATCCGGCCGCGGCCTTGGACCGTGATCCAACCGCTCGCGCCGGGGTCTTGCAGCGTGCAGCTTGCTCCGGGTTCGAGCGTCAGTTCTTTCGAGCTGAAGAGCTGCTGGCCGTCGACCGTGCCGTAGACGATCCAGCGGTCGGTATAACCTTTGCCGCTGCGCTCTTCGTCGATGATCGGTTCCAAGTAGTTATGTTCCTTGAAGTGCGTGTCGACGTTTTTCTCCCAATCGAGTTGTCCGACGATGAAATCAAGGTCCTGATGCTTATCGGCTGGCATATCCTTTACGAGCAGCGACCAGGGCACTTCGCGGCCCTCGACGAGCGATTGGTACATGCCAAACACGTCGGAGCCCCATTGTGGCTCGTAGGTGCAGAGCGAGCCGGGAGCATGGAGCACACCGGGCGGGATTAACCAGCCAGTGCCGCGCTTGAGGCGATAGGCTCGCGACAGGTCGAGAATGCCATTGTCGCCTTTGCTCCAGTTCTCCAGGCACTTGCGAACGTCTGCCTTCGTGGTGCCAGGCTCGAGGCCCATAAAAGTGTAGGCGAAATTGTTATCGACATTATTCAATTGCGGCGGAAAGTAGTAGCTCTCGGGCTTACCTTCCTGGCCGACGAGTTTGGCGTCTTCAAAACCCTGGTGCATGTGATGCGGGATCGGCCCCATGTTGTCGAAGAATTTCGAATACACCGGCCAGCGGTTGTACTTCTCGAACATGGTGTCGCCGATCAACTTGGCGCCGGCCTCGGCAACTGCATCACGCAGCAAGAACTCCTCACCCTCAAATTCGCAGAAGCTGAGGCCTTCGTGCCACACACGACCTTCGTTCGCGGCCTCGGTCGTGCTGGCGAACCAGCGTTCGTCGATGCCGCCGCGATGAGCCCCATAGGCATACCAGTCCTCTGGATGGAGCCGAATGCGCTTGCCAGGGTGCAGAAACGAGCGCGGCACCCAGGTGGGCGCCAACCGCAGCAGGCCTTGGCCGGCGTCGAGGGCCCGGCTGAGCAGGCCGCCGACATTGTCCCGTTTGGTTTCTTTAGCACGTGGTTGGGCGGCGGTGGGCATAGTCGTTTTGTCCTCGAAGGATCAAAGGAATAGGTTGGCAGGGCCTCGCGCAAGTGAAATCGGCGGGGGGAGCCTGAGGGGTGCGGGATGGGGCTGCAGGTTGCGCTAAGCCGCAAGCGGCTAGACGGCCTGCCGGTGAAAGACCGAACCGAATACCGGGACAATCGTAAAAACCCGTTATATTCCAGCGAAAAGAGGGCCGCAAGTAGCGACGGTAGCAGTGGTTTGGAGCCCGCTGGTCGGCGTAGGCGGCGACGCTAATCAAGGGCCCTGCGATTACACCTTCTTGTTGACAGCCGGTAGCTGAAAGCCGACAGTCTATATCACTTCTTCATCTGCTCGCGAAGCCAACCTGGCCGATTTGTGGTGATCGCCCATGCGCCGAGGTCCGCGTAGAGCTTGGCGACCTTCGGATCATCGACCGTCCATACGCTAAATTCCTTTACTCCTTTTTCCTTCAGGCTGTCGATGAATTTGGCATCGAAGTATTCGGGGGCGGCCTCAACGTTGATCCCATCGGCATGAATCCGTTTGACTGTAGCGACTACCTCATCGACGGTCGGTGGCGGGGTGCCATCTTTCTTTTTCTTCATCCCGGAAAGCCAAAGGGCTTTGATGTGGGGCATTTCTTTCTTGCAGGCTGCGATCGCATCGGCATGGAAACTGATGATCACCATCTGCTCGGGCGACACCTGCGACGAGGCAATTGCTTTCGCCAACGGTGCGGCGATTTCGGGCCCCGACTTCAACTCGATGAAAAACTTCTTTCCGGGCGGCACGGTATTGAATACCTCTTCGATCGTCGGGATCCGCTCGGCGTGCCACTTGGGATCTTTCCAGGTGCCGATATCGAGCGCCCGCAATTGCTTGAACGGCGCCGAGGTGATCACCAGTTTTTTGCCGCCGACCCGTGCGGTATCTTTGTCGTGAAGGTCGAGGATCTGGCCGTTGGCGGCAACCCAGAAGTCGCCTTCAAAGCCGTCGGCGCCCTGCTCGATCGCGAGCTTGTAGGCGCCGATCGTGTTTTCGGGCGCATCGTACGAGGCACCGCGGTGAGCGATGATGAGTTGCCCGAAAGCTGAAGAGGTAACCGCGCACACCGCGATGCACATTGCCATGAGTTGAATGGTGGAAATCTTCAACAGAGTATCCTCACAGAAAGATTTTCCGGCCAGAGCAGCGGCTAAATTCGCTGACGCCGCGAGAACAACATGGTGGGACCGATGCACACGGCAATGAACAGTAATTGCAGCACGCTTGCTTCGGGAACAGCAGCGGCCAAACCATCGCCCGCGCCAGATCCTGAGCCGAAGGGGTTGCCATACCGTTGCCGCCAGATTTGATAGTCGAATTCGTCGACAACTCCGTCATGGTTTGCATCGGCCACAGGATTCGTGCGCGAGCCATAGTACTTTCGGTATAAGATGTAGTCGGCGGCATCGACCACGCCGTTTCCGTTATAATCTCCTGGCACGGGCGGCAACGGAGTAATTTGGAATTCGAACGCATACTCCGGCGTGGTGCGATAAAGGTCCAGCAGCGGCGAATAGGTGCGTACTCGAACCGTTTTCTCATCATCGAGGAATTCAACCAGACGAATCCAACCATTGCCGCCCATCGTCTCGAATTGGGTGTTGAAAAACATCTGCTCGACGGTATTGCCCGCGTTATTGGTGCTTGCCAGAAAACCTTCACCATCGCCGCCGAAGTGCCCGTTGAACACCATCTCGAAATTCGGGTTTGTTTTGACCAGGCCGTCCCACAATTCCTGCCCTGAGTAATCAGCGGCAACATTGGTCGATGTGCTTCGAGTGCTGTTGGAGCCCAAATAGTCGTGCGTCAGCAGGACGGCAGTGTAATCCGCGTACTGTGATTGTCCGGCGATCTGGTTCGCCCAGGCGACGGTTGCGGGGCGTGGCTGAAATTCCAGTGAGAAAACCAGCATCTTCCGGCCATCGGGGGCCTGGAACGTGTAATAGGCGTTTGTAATATCGTTGGGCTCCTTGGTGCCCTTGAGAATTCCGCCCTGTGCGGGGTCATTCAGCGGGTTGTCGGATGGTTTGAAATAGTTGTTCACCATCGTGTCGCGATTTTGGGCGTTTGTGGTGCCGAAATCGTGATTGCCGGCCGCCATGATGTACGGCACCTGGCCATTGAGTACGAACATGCCCGCTTGTGCCGCCGTCCATTGCTGCGTGCTGGTTTGATCGCCACTGTTTGGACTGTTGGTATTGTTGTTATTGACGATGTCGCCTTCTTGAAGCACCGCTTGGATTTTGTAGGCGTCGCGATTGTCGCGAATCCAGCCGGTGATCTTGGAAAGCAGGGGCTGATATTCGCCCCATTTCACGTAATTTTGCGTATCGGGCAGGATGACCATCGACCAAGCGGCATCGGGCGACGGGGCGAATG
>CAZGMU010000009.1:2667-14651 GCA_964526975.1 uncultured Planctomycetaceae bacterium | reverse complement strand
CGTCTCGACGAACCCGGGCGAACCGTGGTTCTCTCCATCGGCGCTTTTGAACACAGCACCGTAGACACCGCGAACCGCCGGCTTCCAGTTTGCACCAAGATTATTCGCCGCCGCGGTAAGGCCTTGCGGAATGAGCATGATGCTGTGGCCATCACTGCCATTGATCTTAGGCCATGGATTCACAGCCGCATTGAAGTTCTGATCGAAGTTCACCGAGTCTTGAACCACTCCCGCGCTATTTCGAATGGCCGCCGTCTCGTTAGTCGGTGATGGGGAATTTGCTAAAGTTGGGAAATTCCCAACCTGAATGCGGTTGATTCCCGTACCCCATTCCAAATCAAATGAGGCGGCATCGCCTGTGATCACCAGCGATTGCTTTGCTCCAAGTATTGTATTGGCGGGGAATGCGGTTGCCCAATCGCCATCTTGCGAATCGCCGAATTGCCAACCGCCGATGTTTACCGCCGTCGTTCCGGTGTTATAAATCTCGGCCCACTCGCGGTAGATATTCGGCGCGACGGTGGTATCGAGGTCGGTTCCCTGCGGATTGTACATGATCTCGGTGATGATAATTTCGGCGCAGGCCGGCGAGCGCAATAATAGAGCAAAGCCGATAACAATCGAACTCAAGTATCGAAGGCAACAACGCATATGAACCAATTCTACAAGGAGGCTACGACTAGGGTGCTGTGCTATTGAAGATCAAAGGCCGGAATTTCGCCGCCTCCCTTTTCAACTTTCGTGGTGAGCTTGGAGGTTTGTGGATTGGAGTATTTGCCGGCGAGACGGTCCTTAGCCGACAACGGGTTTTCCTCCGCCTTATCAGGTGGGACGTCTAGCCAGACGATGCTAATATTGTAGTCGCCCTCTGGTGCTCCATCGTCAGCGTCGTAGGATCGCAGCTTGAAATTTCCGCTGCTGTCGGTCGAGCCATAAGGTATCGGCATGCCCGGCTTCTTTAATTCTTCTGAAACAGGATAGAAGACCACACGGGCACCCTCGGCTGGCGTTCCACGCACTAATACCTTGCCACTGGTCGGATATACCTTCACACGACCATCGTTCTTGCCGCAACCAGATACAACTATTAGCAGAACAGAGATTGTCGTAAGAGAGCAAAATGAGTGCATATTCGTATCACCGCGGCTCAAACACACCATCAATACTAACCACATCCCATCTACACGGGATTTCAATTCGAATCGTTCACCATATCTGCCGAGTCGCGCGTCATGTACGATACGAAAACATCCGGATTGATGTCGGTTGAGATGAATTTCACGGCACCATCTCCCATGCCGAAAAATGCGCCGCCGGTATGGAAACTGAAGATTTCGTCCGCGTTGTTGCAATTGAACATGGATGTGCCGCAACGATTGTGGATGACGTACCAGTTTTCGTACTGAGCCCAGCTTCGGCCTGCGGTGGTTAAGGTAGTTGTGGGGACATTATTAACGTACTTGATGGGATTGGCACCAGTTTCAAACCACATGAATGTTTGCGATGTTCCGTCGGTGCATTGCTTAAGCTTTGCTGGCTCGTCCGAACAGCCGGCTTTAGGGTCAGGGGCGGATCTCATGTAATTAAACAGCATCGATATATACTTCCCCTTCCTATTGGGACGGGCTTTCACTTGCCCCGAGGCTATTAATTCGGTGATTGCGCTCGTGGCCTCGGTGGCCATCGCATCGCAAACCCGATAATCCGTGGCGCCAGGCCAGTCGAGTCGTTGTTCGGGCACCGTTGCGCATCGCAGGCCGGCAATATATTTCTCGCTCAGCCGTTTGTTGTCGATTGGTAGCGAGGTATTGGAATACTTCCACGTCTGCTTGAAATTCCATTGATCGGCAATTGCTCCCTCTTCCATGTACGAGAGCAAGTACGAGATCGTGCTATGCTCGACAGGAGTCGAACCGAAGCCGCTCGGATCCGGTAGAAGATCGCGATACTTGGAGTAGGGCAGTTTTTTCTGGGCTGTTTCGTAATTCAGTGTCGCTAGGCCCAACTGCTTCATGTTGTTTTGGCAGGAAGTTCGTCGCGCCGCTTCGCGGGCCGCTTGAATAGCCGGCAAGAGAAGCGCGACGAGGATGCCGATAATCGCAATCACGACGAGCAATTCGACAAGTGTAAACGCGCGGAAACTATCCGCAGGTAAAAACTTCTTCCTCAAAGCGCCTAAGTGTAGTTGTTTTTTCATAACCCGGTCCCATGCCAATCCGTGTGAAAAGGTTGGCCAGGACGCTGCCCCGCGCCCTGGCCCAAATGATCTATTTATCTAGTTGCCAGTCCGCTGGCCACGTCGCATAATAAACAATACTGCTCCCATGCTCACCAGCAATATGGAACTTGGCTCCGGCACGTTGGCCGTTCCGAAACCAGGTACTGACGACACGATACCGGTGATCAGCGGACCAGTGACGCGGAAGCCGAACGTTGCCCCCTCGGTGGTGCCCCCCCAGCCGTACATGCGGAACTTGACCGTCGTTCCTGGCGCGATGTTCTGCAGCGCCGCGATCGTCGAAAGGTCGATCGTCGGAATCGGATCGGTGGACGAGAACGTCGTGTTCGGCCGCCCCGGCTGGTCATTCGTCATGTAGTAGAATGGCGTGTCGAGCGACGGATCCGGGTCCGGTGCGTCGCCGTTAGCCCGTCCCATATAGGTGAAGAATGTTTGAGACGGATCGAATGGCACCACAATGTCGCTGCTAACGAAGTTATCGAAGCTGGCGTGTACTTCAAAGGTGGTGGGCGCATTTGCATCCCCACGCCGCATGGTCATGTCGAGCTTTGAAAGCGAAGCCGTGTGAGTAGCATCGAGCGTGAAGCCAAACTCATGGTAATCATTGGCTGCTACCGCCGACGCGAGATCGGTGCTGGTCCAACCACTCGATGAGTAGCCATTGGTCAATCCGGCGCCATTAAGACCTGATCCACGAGACATTTCAATTCCGGTGACCCCCGTTGGAGCCGGCGCGGCGGGCAAGGTTACCAGTGCCGTTGTGCCATTGTTGATAGCGCCGGTAAGAACGCCGTTCTTTGGCGAGCCATCATATTTCAGTACGGTTGTGGATTGCGGGGCGGCGGGGCCGCTGCCCGAATTGCCAAAATTGGCCCGCCACGTGGTGAAATCCGCCGCCGGCGCGTTTGTTTTTCGCAAGTAGACATAGTCGGCAGCGTCGACCTTCGTGTCGTTATTGAAGTCGCCGGGCAGGCTTCCGCCGACGGCGCTGAGGTCGGACATAATCACGAGCCTCGGCCGCTCCGGTATTAAGGCTGCGCTCGAACCGTTCATCCGGAATTGCCAGCCATCGGTGCTGCGTGCCTGAATCGCGATGCCGTTGTTCGCCGCTCCGTTACGGATATTCTCTGCATACCCGGTTACATCAAACCAGACTTCACTGCTGTTGGACGCAGAAGGTGTGCGATAAAGAGTCTCCTGCATGATATCGCCGTCTCCCGATTGCAAACCGATGTTGGCGCCGAATTGATCAAAGGTCGTAGCTAGTGTCCAGCCAGTGTTCATTTCGTACGCATCGACCGGTGCGGGAATACGCCCATTCGGGGCCGAAGTGCCATCTAGTGTCGTCAAAACCAGAAAGGCCTTGGCAACCGGCTTATCGGCGGGCGCCTGCCCCACATTCGAACCAAACATGTCGTTGAAGCGGAACAACGCGAACTGCTCGTTTGAGCTGGCGTCCGCCAACTGCAACGTCATCGAGCCAATGTTATTCCCATTGGTGGTCACAAAGTTGGCGGCAGGATTTGCAGCCGTGCAATTATTGCCATCGGTGTTGCATAGGCTGGTAACCCGCGCTGACTCGACATTCGTATAACCGTTCGTGCCCCGCTGGAACGTGTTGACCGCTACATTGTCCATCGTGTAGGTCACGCTCAACTTCGGACGAGACCCGGCCGACGGGTTGCCTGTCGTGAGAATTCTCCACTCATCCGTTCCGGTGGGGACGCCGCCATTCACGGCCAGCCCATTGTTCGCCAAAGTCTGGTCCGACCATTGCTGTACGATGGAGCGAACATTGGCTGCCTGAGTCTCACCGCCGTCGAGCCGACCGTAGCTTCCTTGCGGACGTGTGGTATGACTCTCCCCAAACCAAGCGCCAAATCCACCGGAGTAGGTGCTGTACACAGTCGAACTATCGAAGGGACTGGTCAAACCGGAAACGGTAAAAGGACCATTCGTGCCAGAACCGTCCGCGTCTGGCCCTCCGCGCGTGCTTAACTGCAGTGAGGCGTCGATAATCCGCGCGCCATAAGGTATCTGACCTGGCCCGTTGCCGAAAATGTCATCGAAACGAAACAACCCCTGCTGTGTATTGCCGATAAGACCTACATTGTTAAGCACCGAGCCATCCACGCCTTGGTCTGGAATTTGGGCAATGTAACGGTCATAGGTGCCAGAGTACCCATCAACGCCGTTTTGAAACGATACTGTTGTCGTCGTAAGTGCCAGTGCCCAGCTTGCTGGCAGGAGCGTCAAAACAATCACCGATATTGTCCGTCGCATGGAAGTCGCCTCGGGGTTGAGTGTGAAAAGTACGAGCCGCCTGTTGTACTGGGCTCGTATGAAGCCTTGGTTAAGTTTCTACGAAAATTGCCTCGTCCAGCTTTCCTTAATTGTTGTCGATTCGCTTAACGTTGTCCTGAATGTTGCCCGGTGGCCGCGGAAACCACTCCGTTGACCTTTGCCCGGCCACTATCCAGGATGTGGGGAGGCGGCGCCTCGTTCGAACCAAATTTCTTGCGGTAGTTCGAAATCTCCGTTTCCGTGGTGGCATCGTCCCAACCCAACTCGCTGGCCATCCACTGCGCAGCGCGGGCGGCTACTTCGACATGATCATGCCGATAATGCCGCCAGCTCGTGCGGCGGATCATGAGGTCTTCGAGTTGCCGCGCCCACTCGTTGCGGCAGTAATGCTTCACCAGCGTTTCCGAAACGGGGGGCGGAACGATCTCGCTGATGCCGGTTGTAGCCGTGGGTTTCAGCAGCGGCACATCGGCCGTACGGCACTTTGATTTTGTTTTGCCCGTATATTTGGCAATCGCCGTGACCGCTTCCTCGGCCATCAAGCGATACGTGGTGAGCTTGCCGCCAGTGACGTCCCACCAACCAAGTTCGTTCATTTTCACTTCATGCCGACGCGAAATATCCGACGGGTTGCCATTCGGATCGGCCACCAGTGGCCGCAGACCGGCCCAATGGCTGATGAGGTCGGCCTTGGTCAGCCGGGCGCTCGGGAAGGCATCGTTCACTACATTCAACACGTAGTCGATATCCACATCGTCGCATGTCGGATTGCTAAGTGGGCCTTGATAGTCGGTGTCGGTCGTACCCAGGATGACTCGCTCGCCCCAGGGAATCGCAAACAAAATCCGCTCCCCCTCGGCCATCACGACGGCATCGGGCACTGGCAAGCGATCACGATCAATCACCAAATGCACGCCCTTCGTCAGTCGCAACGATGTTTTGGAGTGGGGCATCCTGTCCGACCATGGGCCGGATGCGTTGACAACCGTGCGAGACCGCACATTGTGTCGCTGTCCCGTTTCAGTATCTTCCAGCACGCAATTCCACAAGTTGCCGCTGAGCGTGGCTTCGACGAGGCGAGTGTAGTTCAACGCGATCGCGCCATGCTCCGCGGCCGAGCGAATCGTGTCGACTACCAAGCGGGCGTCGTTCGTCAAACCGTCGAAGTACCGGACGGCGCCCGTGAGACTACTGGCATTCAATCCCGGTAGCATCTTCAACACACCATCGTAGCCAAGCACGCTGCTGCGGCCGAAATTGCGCATGCTGCACAGCAGATCGTACATCTTTACGCCGATGGCTAGTTTCCAGCGCGTCCAACTCGTTCCTTTGCGGCAAGGAAAAATAAAAGCCAAAGGTTGCGATAGATGAGGCGCGATATGGCCAATAATGCGCTTTTCGCTGCTCGCTTCCCACACCAGGCCCACGCGCCCTTGGGCCAGATAGCGAATGCCGCCATGCAGCAAACGACTGGAGCGGCTGCTCGTGCCCGATGCAAAGTCGGCTTGTTCGACGATGGCCGTTCGCATGCCGCGCATCGTAGCGTCGCGTGCGACGCCGGCGCCGACAATACCACCACCAATCACCAATACATCGAGCGGCTCGCCACATAGCCGGGCAAAAGCCGTGGTGCGGTTGTCCATCGATGGCCGCGCTTCTGACATTCGTACTCACCAAATAAAAATGGCCCCACGGTGCAAAACCGCGGGGCCATTTCTCTTATACTCTTGGCCCAAGCAATGCATTTCGATTAAGATTGGATTGTCGTGGGCAGAAGCTATCGCGCCAAATATCCAGATATTTCTAGATACCAAGCGAGAAAAGATGTCCGCCCGACACGCGTAGTGTAGCCACTCGTTGTGCCGGTTGTCAAGGAAGTTGTGCTCGACTCCCCTTTTCGCCTTTTTGAATTACCGTGGCCGCCACACGGCCGGTGTGTTTGCCATGCCTTTGTCTGCGCGAGACCGTCATGCGCCGAAAATCGATCGAAAGCTGTTTACGAAACCCCGTCATCCCGGTCGTTTGGGATCCGGTGCCTCATGGCGATCTCCTGACCAGAGCCAGCGCGATCTTCCTACAAGGCGGCGCCTTGGCGGATTTGCCCGCTGCTCTGGAGGCATTTAGCAATTCTCCCCTCGAACATCTGCCACTTTTCGTTCATATCGACTTGGTCGCAGGACTCGAAAACAGCGAAGCAGGCCTCGAATACCTGGCCGATTTTCAGCGAATCTCTGGCGTGGTCACCGTCCATCATCACCTGTCGGGAGCTGCTCGGCGGTTGGGACTGCTCTCGATCGTGCGGCTGTTCCTGTCCGATAGCCGGGCTGTCGACCGAGGACTGTCGGTCGTGGCGAAATCCCGCCCCGATGCGATTGAAATTTTACCTGCTGTGGTCTCCGCCAAAGTCGCCAAGGACTTTGCCAACTGCTCTATTCCGCGGATTGCCGGCGGTTTGTGCCGAACCGAGGCTGATGTTGACGAAGTGCTGGCAAGCGGTTGCCGGGCCGTCACTAGCACATCGCGGGCGCTGTGGAAGCTCAACCCGACGTGAGCGGGGCCATGTAAAGACCTTGTTAAGATTCAAAAAAGAATTCGAAATTTGATTGACAAGGCAAAAGGATGGAGTATATGATCAAGAAAGATTTACAAAACGTGCTTCATTGCACGCGTTGATTATCCAAAGAGCCAGAGATTAAAGAGAAGGGCTCCGTGGTTATGCCACGGAGCCTTTATTTTTTAGTGTTTATCGCCAAATCATCTGGCAGTCGTGTTAGTGGCGGGGCAAAACGTTTACAGTTAGAAACCCGGGACTTTGAATTGCTCGGCATTCATCGCCGAGCCGAATCCCTAGCCCGCCACCCTGTGGCGGAGAAACGAGTGACCAATGATTCAATACCTAAGGCGGATACTTGCAACTCTGGGAGTCTGGTTCGCATTCGGCACCTTGTGCAACGCCTCGACCATCGCGATTACCGAATTCATTATCGATCCGCTCGGCGGAGACGGCGAAGCCCCCGAGTGGGTTGAACTCTTCAACTACGGCCCGAGTTCAGTCAATGTCGGCGGCTGGACTCTAAAAGACAACTCAAATGCTGCTTATACGTTCCCCGCTGGCTTCACGATTGCATCCGGCGATTATGCCATTGTGACTGGTGGGGGTGCCGCTGGGTCTCCAGATGTGAAACGCTCAAACTTCATCACCCGTTGGCTTAGCGGAGTCGACGATCCACGGGTTGCGCCGAACTTCGCCACGTTTGCACTGAACAACACAGCCACAGATGGTCCTCCTGTTGGTGGTGATGGCCTCTATCTT
The DNA here is from genome assembly GCA_964526975.1 of uncultured Planctomycetaceae bacterium. Taxonomy (GTDB): domain Bacteria; phylum Planctomycetota; class Planctomycetia; order Pirellulales; family Lacipirellulaceae; genus JABDGM01. The sequence goes on along the minus strand of CAZGMU010000009.1, from coordinate 6,795 downwards.
CGGGATGGCAATGGCGATCTCATTTGGAGTTTGGGATATTCCCTTCCAGCAGGTAACGGACCAAGCCCATACCGCGCAACTTTCCTTGCCATCAACGACTTCTCCGTAAACAACTACGGCGTTCCGCCGCAAGACGGAACACCCCTGATCAACCGCAACGGCACGGATGGAACGGGCACACTTGGTTACGAAGACAACAATCGCACGGCCGATCCATTCATGTACCTTTCTAGCAATAGCAACCAGACCAATCAGCAATATGGCAGCCCGCTGCGCGGCCACTATACGGCAATTCCAGAACCGAGCACCCTTGTACTGATGTTCGGTTTGGCCGGCGGAATCTGCACGTTCGGACGCCGACGGTAATCGATCGTTGGCTTGCAATAAGAAAAGGTGAGGCTGCGAAGCCTCACCTTTTTTTATCGGCTCTTCCTTGGCATGATGGCATTATCTTCACCGCCGCAATTCACGTTGATCAGTAGACTGTAATGGATGACCTCGCAAAGATCCGCCACATCGTGTTCGACATGGACGGCACGATCTACCTTGGCGGCACGCTGTTTCCACAATCGCTCCCCTTCTTATCTGCTTTGCCGGGTCTTGGGATTGGCCATAGTTTTGTCACCAACAACTGCTCACGTAGCCGGGCAGAGTATGTCCATCATCTGCAAGAGATCGGCATCGATGCTGCTCCGGAAACTGTCTGGACCTCTGCTCACGCGACGATTCATTACCTGTCCGTCGAACTGCCGGAAGTGAAACGGATCTTTATCAACGGCACCCCCGGCTTGAAAGAAGATTTTCGCCTCGCCGGCTTCGAGGTCGTCGATCGTGATCCGCAGGCAGTCGTTGTCGGTTTCGATACGGCGCTTACGTATGACGATCTCGCGCAGGCGGCCTACTGGATCAGCCGCGGCCTGCCCTATGTCGCGACTCACCCCGATCGCGTTTGCCCCACGGATCGCCCCACCGTGCTCCCGGACTGCGCAGCCATTTGCTCTCTTTTCGAAACGGCCACCGGTCGGCGACCGCAAGCCATCCCGGGCAAGCCCAACCGACTGATGCTGGAATCGGTGTTCGCTCGCCATGATGTACAGCCAGGGGAAGTCGCCCTTATTGGCGATCGCCTTTACACCGACATGCGAATGGCTCGCGATGCCGGCGCGCTCGCCATCCTTACGCTCACCGGCGAAACACGCCGCGACGACCTTACTACTTGTCCTGAGCATTCGCAGCCTGATCTAGTAATTGAAAACCTCGGCGAGCTACAACAACAGCTCGAGGCATCTCGATAAAAAACAAACAGCAGGCGACCAATTCATGAACGTGTTCGCTCCCCTTCAGCGATTTTTCGCTCCTCCGCCTCCCATCCCGCGGTTGCCTGCCGACATCGTTGATCGCGTTTATCCCTCCTATCGTTGGCGCGCGCTCGAAGCCACCTTTCTTGGCTATGCGTTTTACTACCTGGTGCGCAACAACGTGCCGGTCGTCACCAAAGAACTCGACGTTGCCCTCGGCTACACCAAGGAGATGTGCGGCAATCTGGGAGCGGTAACCGCATTAACTTATGGCCTCAGCAAGTTCCTGATGGGGTCGGTATCCGACCGCAGCGACCCGCGACGATTCATGGCAGTGGGGTTGGTCCTGACCGCTTTGTGCAACTTCGCCTTTGGCGCCTCGACCAGTTACACCGTTCACCTCTGGCTGTGGGGGCTCAATGGCTTTTTTCAAGGAATGGGCTGGCCCCCCTGCGGCCGTGTCATGGGCCATTGGTTCAGCGAATCGGAACGCGGCCTCACGTTCAGCATTTGGAACACTTCGCACAATCTCGGCGGCGGAATCGCCGGCATCCTGGCCGCGTGGTCGGTCCAAAGATTCGGCGGCTGGCAATTCGCCTTCATCGTGCCTGGCATACTGGCAATGTTTGGGGCCGTGTACTTACTTATCCGCCTCCGCGACACGCCCCAGTCTGTCGGTCTGCCGCCCATCGAGGAGTATCGCAACGATTTCCCCAAAGGCGGTCTCTCGGAAGAGCAAATCGAACACGAACTTTCCTTCCGCGAGTTGTTTGTCGACAAGGTCTTGCTGAATCCTTACGTGTGGCTGCTCGCCTTTGCCAATTTTTTCGCCTACATCTCGCGCTACGTCATGATCGATTGGGGCCCGACGTACTACCGCGAAGTCAAACACGTTTCGCTCACTGGCGGCGGCCTCGTACAGACCGCGATCGAGTTCGGCGGCATTCCCTCCACGATCTTTTTCGGCTGGGTGTCCGATAGAATTGGCGGCCTGCGTGGCCGCGTCGCCACGCTCTGCATGTTGCCGATCATCGCCGCACTGGCCATGATCGCCGTCACCCCGGCCGGTTACCTATGGATCGACTACACCATGCTATTTGTGATCGGCTGCTTCATCTATCCAGTGATTAATCTCATTACGATTGCTGCACTCGACATCGTTTCCAAGAAAGCCATCGGCACGGCCGCGGGGTTCATTGGCCTGTTCGGCTACCTGGGGAAGATCGTCGAGCTGAAGTGGATTGGCCGTTTCGTCGGAATTTATTCCGAATCGCACGGGGCCGACGCCGCCTGGGTCGTCGTCCTCTACGCCACGATCGGCTGCGCGATCATCGCCACGCTGTTGCTGGGCGTAATGTGGAAACTCAAGCCACGGGCGTAATGAAGAACCAGCCTTCCGCACGTAGCTGAATTCGCAAGAATTCGGATTTGAAGCCTAACCAAGAACCGTTGGGGACAGGCTCATTTTGCGAAGTCTGCGGAGCAAAATGAGCCAGTCTCCTTCTCCGCGAAACGGTTTTCAAATAGGCGTCTTGTGATGCGCATCCGAATTCTTGCGAATTCAGCTCCCGGCAGATCCGTTACTTCGAATTAAGCCGGGCAAAGTGGAGCCGCTTGGAATCGACCGCGCCTTTCTTCCCAGGAACGTTTGCGAAGTATTCCACGCGATCGCCAATCCCGCTGGTCGCGGTCTGGGTACTGCGGTATTTGACGCCGATCGGCTTTCCGCCGTCGGTCACCCATGCGAGAAACACGACGCTGTGCCCCGACTTGTTCGTTCGCCAGAGTTGTAGGAAATCGCCGGCCTTTGCGTTCTGGGCTTCAACGCCTTTGCCGACCCCGAGTTTCTCCATCGCGTACACACACTGCGTCTCGCCGCTTTCCTGGCTCGCGCCATACCAGTTTCTTTGAAACGCTCGTACCTGGTCGATTGTCTTGCCCCGCAGCAACCCTCGTTGATTCGCGGCCTTCATCACGACACCAAATGTAAAGCCAGAGCAGTAAGTTGCCTTTCCCTTGGCGAGAATCACCGTATCACCGAACCGAACGTCCTCCGGCACTCCAGTGCCCTTCCATTCGTAGCCACCGCCGTCGGCAAAGCCCCGCGCGATTTCGACGACCGATCCAGACTTCGCAACCGCGATGCTGGCTACTTGAGCAAGGAAACTGGCAACTAGAAAGCTGCGATGCAGATGAATGCGGCGGGTTCTCATCGGCGGGAATTGCGTTGTGCGGCAGAGCAACGACCTTCGTTTGATGACGCAAGCATCGAAAACGAAAGAATCCTGGACCGTTGCTGGAGGTTTAGTGGGATGGGGAGGCAGGGCGTTGTCGCGAGCTTCCCTTGCCGCGGCGGACAACGCATATTGGTGAGACTAACCTTCTAGACTATCGCCGACACACGCTAGCCGTCAAGCAAGACAAAAGGTCAGTGGGGGAATATTATTTGCAATCCGCTCAATCCGCGCTGCCCGTAGGACGGACAATCCTGTCCGTCTTGTCCGTCGATTTCCGAACGACGGACAGGATTGTCCGTCCTACGATCAAGCGGTATCACCACTAAAAGTCCGCGCGGTTTCTTCGACATTCCAGCCTCCTGCTCCATCCTCTCGCTGCTGAACATTCCTGAGAAAAACCATGCCTTTACAAAACTGTTCCTACGTGGTCGCCCTAGCGATCTACTTGTCTCTAGGCGCCAGCCCTACGGCATTTGCTGCCGGTTCGAACGATCGGCCAAACATGGTGCTGATTATGGCCGACGATCTCGGGTACGGCGAACTCGGCTGCTACGGACAGAAAATCATCAAGACGCCGAATATCGACGAGCTTG
>CAZGMU010000009.1:1561-2657 GCA_964526975.1 uncultured Planctomycetaceae bacterium | reverse complement strand
CGAACAACGGCATGCGGTTCACCGATTTTCACTGCGGGTTTCCCGTTTGCGCGCCTTCGCGCTGCGTGCTCATGACTGGCAAACACTCGGGCCACGCCGCGATTCGCAACAACAAAGGCGTGCCCAACTTACTGCCGGAGCTACGCAAAAAATATGGCTGGGACACGCCCGGCCAGCAACCGCTGCCGGCCGAAGAAGTCACTGTCGCCGAGCTGCTCAAGTCGCGTGGTTACGCCACCGCCGCCATCGGTAAATGGGGGCTTGGCTTCTGCGGCACGACCGGTGACCCGAACCGACACGGTTTCGATCTATTCTATGGTTACCTATGCCAGAACCATGCTCATAATCATTATCCCACCTATTTATGGCGTAACGACAAGAAAGAACTGCTCCCTGGTAACAACAATTCCGCCACCGGTCAAACACACTCTCAAGACAAGTTTACGGAAGAAGCCGTCAAGTTCATCGCCGAGCATAAAGACGGCCCGTTCTTTTTGTACTTGCCATTCACCATTCCGCATTTGTCGATCCAGGTACCGGAAGAATCGCTCGCTCAGTACCAAGGCCAGATCGCCGAGACCGATTATGTCCACAAAGCCAAAGGATACTACCGACATGCCACGCCGCATGCCGCCTACGCCGCGATGGTTTCGCACATGGACGCCGCGGTCGGCACGGTGGTCGCCGAGCTAAAAAAGCATGGGCTGACCGACAACACACTCGTCATTTTCACGAGTGACAATGGCCCCGCCTGGAAAAGGCTTGGCGGAACCGACTCGGCATTCTTCAACGCGGCTGGTCCGCTGCGCGGCCATAAAGGCTCAGCGTATGAGGGCGGCATTCGTGAGCCATTTATTGCGTGCTGGCCAGGAAAAATCCCAGCGGGGCGGACAAGCGGCTATATCGGCGGTTTCCAAGATATCTTGCCCACGCTGGGCGACTTGGCGGGGGTCGAGAAGCCCGCGAATATCGATGGCATCAGCATCGTGCCCACTCTCTTCGACCAAGGCGAGCAACCTCAGCATAAATATCTGTATTGGGAGTTTTCGGGCTACGATCAGCAGCAGGCCGTTCGCGAAGGAAAATGGAAGATCAT
>CAZGMU010000009.1:0-1551 GCA_964526975.1 uncultured Planctomycetaceae bacterium | reverse complement strand
CGCCTTTCGAGCTCTACGACCTCAGTGCGGATCTCGGTGAAAAACACAACATCGCGGAAGAGCATCCGGATGTCGTAGCGCGGCTATCAAAATACGCTGTCGAAGCTCATACGCCTTCAAAGCTGTTCCCCCTCTTGCCGAGCGAGAAGCTGAAGGAATATGTACCTGTTAGCGGAGATACGTTTCCGGAATGAACGCGAAACATTGGATGGTGGCGCACTTCGATCGATGGTGGTCAGCTTAATCCGGCAATTCCTGCTGGTTCGTCTCCGGCAAATACAGCACGACCACGACGCCTACCAAAAATAATGAGGCAAGGCCTGTTACGGCCCACCCCAATTCAACGCCGGGCTGCTCCTTCAGCCAACCGGAAAGCAGCAGCACAGGCACAGCCAGAATCCGGCCGCCGTTGAAGCAGAAACTAGCGCCAGTCGCCCGCAGACTGGTGGGAAATAGCTCCGGAAAATAAATCGCGTAGCCGGCATGAATAGCGAGCGTCAGAAACCCGAATATCGGCAACAATAAGAGTAACTGATTGTAGCTCTGTGGCGCGAAGCAAGTGATCGGCACGATCGCCAGAGCCAGCAGTTGAAACAGGATGAACGCGCGGCGCCGGCCGATCCTTGCACTGATGGGCCCGAACGCCAAAAGTCCCAGCCCGCCCCCGGTCGTTTGCACGAAACCGTAGGCAAATTGCGCCTGCCGGGTGGCTTGCTCGTTGCTGACTCCGTCTCGCAACAATTGTTCCTTGGCCAGGCTTTGCCCAGCAACGATGACCGACCAAAACGTACCCAGCCCCACTGCTGCGAGTGCCACGCCAAGCAGCGCGCGGCTTCGCCAAGGGGATTGTGTTAGCAAAACGCGGAAACTGCCCAGTTGAGCGTCTGCGGTCTTCGAAACTTTTGCTTCGGCCACTTTCGCAACCCACTTTTCAGGCTCGCGCACTCGGGCACGCACCCACAGGATCAAGAGTGCCGGCAGAATCCCCACGAGGTACGCATATCGCCACTGCGACCCGACGAGGATACCCGCCAAAGCGGCCAGCCAAGTGCCGAGCACGCTCGATGCATGAAAAATACCGGAAGCATGCGCTCGGGCTCGCGGCGGAAACACCTCGGACACTAGGCTAGCCGCTACGGCCCATTCACCACCCACTCCCATGGCAATCAAGAAGCGAACAACCGCGAGTTGCCACAAATCGGTGACGAAGTAGGTCAGGCCGGAGAATATCGAATAAAATAAAATTGTCACTATCAGCAGCGGTCGACGCCCATAGCGATCGGCCAACGAGCCACACAACAATCCGCCGATGGTGCTACCCAGCAGAAAGACGGCGAACAGATTGTCTGTCCACCGCTTGAGCTCGTCTCCGACGCCGTGGATGTCTTTCAGCACGTAGTCCTTGGTGACGACAAATATCTGGCTTTCATACTGATCGAACACCCAGCCCGCACACGCAATGATCAAGACAATCCACTGATATCGCGTAACTCCTGCATACCAAGGGGCATTGTCGGTCGGCTTCGTAGTGGTCGAGGTTTCAGGCATAAG